>JAYNJY010000296.1:0-1358 GCA_038110665.1 Rhodospirillaceae bacterium
GCGGGAAACAGGTCGCGAATCTCGTCCCCGTCGAAATGAATGACCGGCATGCCGGCGGCCCGGGAGCGGGCGACGAAGAGTTCGGCCAGCGTGGTCTTGCCGGCCGATGTCGGCCCCTGCATCCAAACCAGCACCTTCGGGTTCGCCACGGTCATGGTCAGGCCGCGGACTCGTCTTCGAAGAACACGGGCTCGCCGTCCGCGAGCTGGGCCAAAAACATGTCCTGGACCTTGTCGTCCATGAACCAGCTCGGCAGGCGTTCGCCGCGCCGCAAGGTATCGCGGACCTGGGTGCCGCTGATCGACTGCACCGTATCCGCATCGGCGATCGGCGCGTATTCGCCGCGCGCCGTGTCGTAGCCGATGGCCTCGAAGTACAAGGGCTCGATGCCGATGTCGCCCAGTTTCTCGAAAAGCTGGTGCGCCGCGGTCGGGGCGTAGAAATTGCCGACGCCGGTGTGGTCGCGGCCGACGACGAAATGGCTGCAACCCATGTTCTTGCGGCAGAGCGCCGTGAACACCGCCTCGCGCGGGCCGGCATAACGGGCGTAGGTGGAGAAACCGCCGAGCACCACGCCGACGCCGTCATAGGCGCCGCTCCGCAGCAGCACCTGATAGCTTTCCATGATCGGCCCGGGAAGGAAGTCGCCCGGCTTGCGCGGCCCGATCACCGGGCTGACGTAAAGGCCGTCGGCGTGCGAACGCTCGACCGCCCGCAACTGAATCTGGCGGTGCGCCTGGTGCGCCGGATTGCGGGTATGAAAACCGACGACGCGGCTCCAGCCCTTGTGGGCGAAGACGGCGCGGGTCTGCCGCGGCGTCAGCTCGAACTGGCGGAACGCGGACGGCAGGCGCTCGACCAGCGTCACCTTGCCGGCAACGAACCAGCAGCCGCGGCGCCGCGCGCGGCGGACGCCGGGATGCTCGGACGAGTCGGTGCCGAACCAGGGAACCATCAGCTGGTCCAGGTCGGGCGTGAATTTGGCCGTCACGTCGAGCAACGAATGAACCGCGCCCGCCCGGGTTTTCAGGACGATGCGCCGCCCGGCCTCGGCCTTTGCGGCGGCATCGTCGTCGAGTTGCAGGACCACCGGCAGCGTCCAGACGGTGCCATCCGGCAGCCGATTCTCGAACAGCACCGATTCCAGCGTGTCCCGGTCCATGAAGCCGGTTAGCGGCGAGTAGGTGCCGATGGCGATCTGCTCGCAGTCCATCAGGTCGTCGTTATCGACGGTCACGGCGGGCAGCGCCGCGAGCCCGGCGAGATCGGCGGCCGTCGCTTCGCGGTGCACCAGCGGCCCACCATGCGGGTCGGCCAACAACGACACCGGTTCGACATCGAAGGCGCTGTCGAAATCG
>JAYNJY010000296.1:1433-3809 GCA_038110665.1 Rhodospirillaceae bacterium
CTGCTCGAAAGCGCCGATCAGGCTGGCCAGCACGCGCGCGCTTTCCACCGGGTGTCGGCCGATCGCCGTCTCGGCGGCAAGCACCAGGCCGTCGGCGCCGTCGACGAAGGTGTTGTAGATGTCGTTGACCTCGGCGCGGGTCGGCGCCGGCTGGGCGATCATCGATTCCAGGAAGTTGGTGGCGACATAGACCTTGCGGTCGAGTGCCTTGCCGGTGCGGATGATCTTCTTTTGCGCCGCCGGCACTCGCTCGACCGGCACCTGCCGCGACAGGTCGCCGCGGTCGATTAGGATGGCGTCGGACTTGAGCGTGATGTCGGCGAGGTTCCTGAGGCCCGAAAGGCATTCGATTTTGGAAATGACGAAGCTGTCCGGGCCGACCAGCGCGCGGATGGCATCGACGTCGGCGCCCCGGTTGGCGAACGACAGGGCGAAATGGCGCACGCCCATGGCGAGGCCGATCTTCATGGCGCCGACATCCTTTTCGCTCAGCGCCGGCATGTCGACATCGCGTTCCAGCGTTACCGCCTTGTTGTTGCCGACCAGGCCGCCGTTGACGACGCGGAGCAGCGTCTCGCCGTCCTCGACGCCGACGACCTGGACCAGTACCGAATTGAAGTCGATGCTGAGAAAGTCGCCGACGCGGAATTGCCGGGCGATGCCCCCGGGCGTCAGGCTGAAACGGCCGGCATCGCCGGCGACCGTGCCGGCGGCGACGCGCACGATGGAATGTTCGGCCAAGGTCGTCGGTCCGGCACTGAACGATCCGGTGCGGATCTGCGCGCCCTCGCTATCGAGGCAGACCGGCACCGCCGTGCGTTCCTGGATGAAGGCGATCGCCTCTTCGACGGCATCGAGCGGCGTGTGCGACAGGTTGATGCGGAACAGGCTGACGCCCAGGTCCGAGAGCCGCGCGATGACGCGCGTGTTCATGGACGAAGGGCCGAGGGTGCAGAGAATTTGCTTTTTCATGGGCGGAGGATCACCGGTGTCAGTTCAACAGGTCCTGGTGGCGGAGCAGGAAGCGCGGTCCCATCTTAGGGCCGTAGGTGTAGACGTCCGGGTGCGTCTTGAAGAACTTTTCCCGGTAGGCATCCTGCAACTCGGCGGCGAGCGGGTCGACCGGGCGGCCCTCCAGCTGGTCGAACATGTCCTGGCAAAGCTCGCGGATTTCGCCGGGCGTGTTATCGAGGACCCCGTGCGTGTCGGTCTCGTAGGTGTCGAACTTCGACCAGATCCGCACAGTCAGGTAGTATCGTTCGGCCGAGCCGATGTGCGCGAAATGCTCGGCGAAGGTCCAGGGCTTGCCGCTCGCTTTGGAATAGATGAGCTTCGGATTGTAGAGGCCGTGCCGGCCGATCGGGTTGGGGACCAGCGGCAACTGGTTGGCCATCGCCACCGGCACGCCGAAAATGGTCGGGATGATCGACGTGCCGGTCGGCGCCGCCAGCGAGAACCGGCAATGCGACAACAGGTAGATATCGCCGAGGTCGGAACGGAAATCGGTGGCGTAGTCGATGATGCGCGGGTTGCTGGTCTGCGGCAGCGGTGCGGTGACGACACTGCCCATGCGGATGGCGTAGCCGCCGAGCGAGGTGATGTACTCGGCCGCTTCCATGTAGGTGGCGATGTCCGAGTTGCCTTGCGCCCAGTGCCGTGCGGCGCGGTCGTCCCGGACCCGGTTGACGTGGTAGGCCGGATCGCGCGCCTGAAAACAGACGAACCAATCGTCGCGGCCGACGCCCATGCGTTCCAGCAACTCGTGGCCGGCGCGTTCCTCCTCGGCCGACAAGCGCAGCCGGGGCTCGCAGCGGTCCATCACTTGGTAGGCGTTGGTGACGCGATCCTCGCCGATCTCGTGCGGCAGGGTCAGGAACGTCGGCACCGCTTCCAGGATGTCCTGCGACGACATGTAGAAGAACGTCAGCAGGCGGTTCTCGAAAATCCGCACCTCGCGCCGGAGCGCTTCGAACAGGGTCCGGTTGCACGGGTTGTAGCCGAACAGCAGCCGGTGCGTGCCGTTGGCCTGGTCGCGCGCGCGGCCGTCGGCGATGTAGAGATAGGTGTTGATCGCCAAGTGGCCGATCCGCGCCGTGTAGACCGGCGTGATCCGGATGCGCGTGACGTGCTCGGCGAGCCAGAACAGCGGCACGACGACGAAGCGCGCGAGCACGCGCAGGCAGAATACGATCAGGCGTCGGATCATGTCCTTGCGGACCCGTCAGGCGCGAAGGCGGGCTGCTTCGACGGCGGCGCCGGCGATCCAGGGGCCGGGTGCTTCGGCGCGGAGTTCAGGCGGCGACGATGTCACGGAAGACGCTGCGGATGGCGGAGCGCTGGAGGAAATGGGACATGCCGTCGATCGAATTGCCGAAC
>JAYNJY010000297.1:0-3795 GCA_038110665.1 Rhodospirillaceae bacterium
GGTGTGGTAGGCGACCGGATCGACACCAAACAGTTCCTTGAGGTCGGCCTCGCTCAGCACGGCGGTCAATTCCGGGTCGCGCGCCAGATAGAACATCAGCCGGTTGGCCTCGGTCGCAGCCTTGCGGTCGTCGTCGGTGAGTTCGATGGTGGCGTCCGGATTGTCCGGATCGATGCCGAAGCTGCGCCACACGTTCATCGCCGCGCGCTGCACGATCTTGTAGGCGCCTTCACGGCTGACGCCCTTCTGGGTCAGGGTCAGCAGCACGCGCTGGGAGTCGTGGATGCCGCCGAACTTGTTCAGGTGTTCGGCCATGTTGGCGGGGTACACGACCAGCTTGTCGACGACGCCGGCAAGGCGGGCAAGCGCGAAATCGAGCGTGATGGTGGCATCCGGCCCGATCATGCGCTCGACCGACGAATGCGAGATGTCGCGCTCGTGCCAGAGCGCCACGTTTTCCATCGCCGGCACCACCGCCGAGCGCACCAGCCGCGCGAGGCCAGTCAAATTCTCGGTCAGGATCGGGTTGCGTTTGTGCGGCATCGCCGACGAGCCCTTTTGGCCGGGGGCGAAGTATTCCTGGGCCTCGCGCACCTCGGTGCGTTGCAGGTGGCGGATCTCGATGGAGAGGCGCTCGACGGCCGATGCGATGACGCCGAGCACGGCAAAGAACATGGCGTGACGGTCGCGCGGAATGACCTGGGTGGAAACGGTCTCGGGCGTGAGGCCGAGCTTCTCGGCGACGAGCGCCGCGACCTTGGGGTCGACGTTGGCGAAGGTGCCGACAGCACCGGAAATGGCGCAGGTCGCGACCTCGACGCGCGCCGCGACAAGCCTGTCGCGGCAGCGCTTGAATTCGGCGTAGTGACCGGCGAGCTTGACGCCGAAAGTGGTCGGCTCGGCATGGATGCCGTGGCTTCGACCGATGCAGGGCGTCATCTTGAATTCGCGCGCGCGGCGTTCGAGCGCGGCCAGCACCTGGTCGACGTCGGCGAGCAGGATGTCGGCGGCCTGCTTGAGCTGCACGGCGAGGCAGGTGTCGAGCACGTCCGATGATGTCATGCCCTGGTGCACGAAGCGCGACTGCTCGCCGACGTGTTCGGCAAGCTCGGTCAGGAAGGCGATGACGTCGTGGCGGGTTTCGCGCTCGATCTCGTCGATGCGCTCGATGCGCGCGTCCGTGTAGGGGATGTCGCTGCCTTTCCACACCGCCGCCGCGGCCTCTTTCGGGATGACGCCTAGCTTCGCCATGGCGTCGCAGGCGTGGGCTTCGATCTCGAACCAGATGCGGAACCTGTTCGCCGGTTCCCAGATGGCGACCATGTCGGGGCGCGAATAACGGGGAATCATGCGGGCTCTCCCATATGGCAAGAAACGGGCGGAAACGATTGGGCGTCCGGAAGGTTGTGGTATATTCCCCGGCGTCGGCCAAGTAAACCCAGGTGGCGCCGCGAAAACAGGCGTTGGCGCCGCGAGGTGAGCGTGGACATGGATATTGCCGTCGAGACCACCGGGGCCGAACTGCCCGCCATACCGCACCTGGACGTCTCGAACGGTGGCGTTTCCGCGCTCGTGCACGGTGCGCCGGACCGATTCGCGGCGATGCTCGACGCCGGCCGGCGGCATTACGGCGCGCTCGCTATGTCGCTCGGCAACGGGGTTTCAAGGCGTTGGCTCGAACGCAACGCCAATCCCTACCTGGGAGAGATCAATGCGCTGGCGGCGCTCACTGACGAGCCGGGCGTGCACCTCCTCAACCTTTCCTACGAATGGACCTGTACGTCGGCGGCCGGCGCTGACCCCGCGGGCACCGGCGCGCGCATGTTGCGGACGCTTGATTGGCCGCTGCACGGCCTTGGGCGCAACGTCCTGGTGGGGCGGATGAGCGGGCCGGCAGGGACATACGAAAACGTCACCTGGCCCGGATTCTCCGGCATCGCCACCGCCATGGCGGCGGGACGGTTCGCCGCCGCCATCAACCAGCCGCCGATGCGCAAGTGGACGACGTCGTGCTGGTTCGATTGGGGGGTCAACCGCTGGAACTTGTGGCGCCGCCGCGCCCTGCCGCCGGTGCATCTGCTCCGGCGCGTGTTCGACCATTGTCGCGATTACGCCGAGGCACGGGACGTGTTGCTGCGCGAGCCGATCGCCATGCCGGCGTTCTTCACTCTTGTCGGTACGGAGCCGGACCAGGGCTGCGTCATCGAGCGCACCGAGGACGGCGCGATTGAACGGCCGGCGCCAGTCAGCGTCGCCAACCATTGGGTGGCGACCGACGTGCCGGGACGTTACCGCGGTTTCGACAGCCCGGGCCGTTTCGCCCTGATGGAAACCGAGCGCGATCGTGCCGGGGCCGATCGACCCTTCGACTGGATCAAGCCGCCGATCCTCAATCCGACCACCCGCCTTGCCGTTCTCGCCAATCCGGCCATCGGCCGGCTCGTCGTGCAAGGATGGGAGGAGGATGGTCCGGCCACGGCGGTCCTAGAACTCACATAACCGTGCCGGCCGGAGCGGAGCAGGCGCTCAAGGAAGGCCTTGGCCACCACCGCGCCGGCGCCGGCGAAGCCGCTGCCGCGAGCTACCGCCGCGCACTCGAACTGGCGCCCGACTACGCCGACGCGCTGCACTTGATGGGCGTGCTCGATCTCCAGGCGCAGCGTTGGGACATGGCCGCGGACTGGATCGAGAGGGCAATCGCGCGGGATGACGGCGTTCCCGCCTATCACGACCATCTCGCCGTGGTTCGCCGTAACCAGGGCCGGCTCGCCGAGGCGGAGGCGTCGCATCGGCGTGCGCTCGCCATCGATTCCAAGTTCGCCTCCGCCCACAACAACCTGGCGACGACGTTGCGTCAGGCCGGCCGGCCGGCGGAAGCGCTCGACGCGGCGAAACGGGCCCTTGCCGCAGCGCTGAAGGATCCGAACATCGCCGTCAACGCCGGCGTGCTGTTGATGGAGAGCCGGGCGTTCGCCGGTGCCGCCGATGCCTTCGCCCAGGCCGCCGCCGCCGAACCGAAGTCCGCCGCGATCCGCGAGCGGCTTGGTATCGCGCTCTTTCGGGCCGGCCGGGCCGAGGACGCCGAAGCGGCGTTTCGCGAAGCGCTTGAGCTCGCGCCGGCGTCGCCGAACCGAGGCGCCTCTACGCCCCGGTCCGATCCGGCGTCAGGTAAGCTCGGCGCGGACGATCGCCGCACCCCCGGCCATCGCCTTCATCTTGCCCCAGGCGACGTCGCGGGGCAGGTACTTGAGGCCGCAGTCGGGCGCGATGACGATGCGTTCGGCCGGGCAATGCGGCAGCGCGCGGCGGATACGGGCCGCGACAACGTCGGGCGTCTCCACCGTCATGTCGCCCAAGTCGAGGACGCCCAGGAGAATGCGTTTGTTGGGAAGCTTCTCAAGCACCGCGCAGTCGAGATTGGGTTGCGCCGTCTCGATCGAAACCGCGTCGCAGGAACACGCCGAAAGCTCGGGCAGGAACGAATAGCCCTCTGGCTTGTCCTTGACCAAAGCGGCGTAGCCGAAGCAGAGATGCACGATGGTTTCGCCGGCCGCACCTTCAAGCGCGCGGTTGAGCGCGTCGAGGCCGTATTCGCGGGCCTTCTCGGGCGCCGCCTGCATGTAAGGCTCGTCGATCTGGACGATATCGGCGCCGGCGGCGAACAAGTCCGCGATCTCCGCCCTGACGGCGTCGGCATAGGCGCCGGCCAGTTTCGCCGGGTCGCCATATAGACAGGCTCTTATACACATCTGACTCGGCAGACGATGGAGCGCCACTGGAGATCTCTGGGGTCGG
>JAYNJY010000298.1:0-3794 GCA_038110665.1 Rhodospirillaceae bacterium
TAACTGGACCTACCGTAAGGCCAGCGCGCACTTTAAGACACGCTATCGTATGCTCACTCGGGCGCGCCGCAGGGGATACGGCCGGCGCGCCATCGGAACGGAAGGAAGCGACATGAAAATCGGTGTTCCCAAGGAGATCAAGAACCACGAATACCGCGTTGGCATGACGCCGACGAGCGTGGGCGAAGCGGTCCATCACGGCCATGAGGTGATGGTGGAGACCAATGCCGGCGTCGGCATAAACGCCTCGGACGACGACTACGTCGCCGCCGGCGCGAAGGTGGTCGGTTCCGCCAAAGAGGTGTTCGCCGCCGCCGAAATGATCGTTAAGGTCAAGGAACCGCAGGCGGGCGAGCGCAAGATGTTGCGTGAAGGCCAGATCCTGTTCACCTACCTGCACTTGGCGCCAGATCCGGAACAGACCAAGGACCTGGTCGCCAGCGGCGCCGTCTGTATCGCCTACGAGACAGTCACCGATGCGCAGGGCGGTCTGCCGCTATTGGCGCCGATGTCGCAGGTGGCAGGACGCATGGCGATCCAGGCCGGCGCGCACTGCCTGGAGCGCGAGGCCGGCGGCCGCGGCATGCTGCTCGCCGGCGTGCCCGGCGTGAAGCCGGCCAAGGTGGTCATCATCGGCGGCGGCGTGGTCGGCGAGAACGCCGCCTACATGGCCGTCGGCATGGGCGCCGACGTCACCGTGCTGGACCGCAACGTCGACACCATGCGTTCCTTGGTCCGGCGCTTTGGCCAGTCGATCAAGACCGTCTATTCGACGACGCTGGCGATCGAGGAACTGGTGCTCGACGCCGACCTGGTGATCGGCGGCGTGCTGGTGCCGGGCGCGGCGGCGCCGAAGCTGGTCACCCGGGAACTGGTCGCGGCCATGCGGCCGGGCTCGGTGCTGGTCGACGTCGCCATCGATCAGGGCGGCTGCGCCGAGACCTCGAAGGCGACGACCCACGCCGACCCAACCTACGTGGTCGACGACGTGGTGCATTATTGTGTCGCCAACATGCCGGGCGCGGTGTCGCACACCTCGACCTACGCGCTCAACAACGTTACCCTGCCGTTCACCCTGGCGCTCGCCGACAAGGGCTACAAGCAGGCGCTGCTCGACGACCCGCACCTGTTGAACGGGCTCAACGTCTGCGGCGGCAAGGTAACCTACAAGGCGGTGGCCGAAGACCTCGGCTACGACTACGTTGCGGCCAAGACGCTGCTCGGCGCCTGACCGGCGGCGAGAGGGAAAGAGGCTAGAAAAAGTGCAAAAATACGAAAACTTGGACATCATCGCCAATTTTTCGTAATATCGCACTTGACGGGTGGGGGATTTCCATGCTTTTTAGGCGCGCTTTCCATTATTGCCTATAGCGTGTCCCATTATTGAGATTTTTTTGCGATCCGATCGCGCGGCCAAGTGGAGGAAATCGAAATGACCAAGATGAACACGGAAGAGGCCTTCGTTAAGGTCCTCCAAATACACGGGATCGAGCATGCCTTCGGCATCATCGGCTCGGCCATGATGCCGATTTCGGACCTGTTTCCGAAAGCCGGCATCACCTTCTGGGACTGCGCGCACGAGTGCAACGCCGGCATGATGGCCGACGGCTTCACCCGCTCCTCCGGCAAGATGTCGATGATGGTGGCCCAGAACGGCCCCGGCATCACCAACTTCGTCACCCCGGTGAAGACCGCGTTCTGGAACCACTCACCGCTGCTGCTGGTCACGCCGCAGGCCGCCAACAAGACCATCGGCCAGGGCGGCTTCCAGGAAATTCCGCAGATGGCGCTGTTCGCCGACATGGTCTGCTACCAGGAAGAAGTGCGCGACCCGACCCGCATCGCCGAGGTCCTCAACCGCGTCATCACCGAGGCCTGGCGCCGCTCCGGCCCGGCCCAGATCAACGTGCCGCGCGACTTCTGGACCCAGATCGTCGACATCGAACTGCCGCGCCCGATCGTGATCGAGCGCCCGGCCGGCGGCGCGCAGGCCATCGCCGAGGCCGCCAAGGTGCTCTCGGAAGCTAAGTTCCCAGTCATCCTCAACGGTGCCGGCGTTGTGCTTTCGAGCGGCATCGAAGCGTCCAAGCTTCTCGCCGAGCGCCTGTCGGCGCCGGTCTGCTGCAACTACCAGCACAACGACGCCTTCCCCGGCTCGCATCCGCTGTTCGCCGGCCCGCTCGGCTACAACGGCTCCAAGGCCGCCATGGAACTGGTCTCCAAGGCCGATGTGGTGCTGGCGCTCGGCACGCGCTTGAACCCGTTCTCGACGCTGCCGGGCTACGGCATCGACTACTGGCCGAAGACCGCCAAGATCATCCAGGTCGACCTCAAGGCCGAGCGCATCGGTCTGACTAAGAAGGTCGACGTCGCTATCCAGGGCGACGCCAAGCTGGTCGCCGAGCAGTTGCTAGAAGCCCTCGCCGCCGACGCCGGCAACGCCGGACGCAAGGAGCGCGAGGACCTGATCTCGACGACCAAGTCGCGCTGGAGCCAGGAGCTCTCTTCCATGGACCACGAGGACGACGATCCGGGCACGACCTGGAACGAGCGCGCCCGCGGCAAACACCCTGAGCGCATGAGCCCGCGCATGGCCTGGCGCGCGATCCAGGCGGCGCTGCCGCGCGATGCGATCATCTCGTCCGACATCGGCAACAACTGCGCCATCGGCAACGCCTATCCGACCTTCGAGCAAGGCCGCAAGTACCTGGCGCCCGGCCTCTTCGGGCCCTGCGGCTACGGCTTCCCGGCCATTGCCGGCGCCAAGATCGCCAACCCGGATACGCCCGTGGTCGGCTTTGCCGGCGACGGCGCCTTCGGTATCTCGATGAACGAGATGACCGCCTGCGGCCGCGAGGAATGGCCGGCGATCACCATGATCATCTTCCGCAACTACCAGTGGGGCGCGGAGAAGCGCAACACCACGCTCTGGTACAAGGACAACTTCGTCGGCACCGAACTCGACCTCGACGTCCACTACGCCAAGATCGCCGAGGCCTGCGGCCTCAAGGGCGTGCAGGCAACGTCGATGCAACAGCTCACCGACGCCCTCGCCCAGGCGGTCAAGGACCAGATGGAGAAAAAGGTCACCACCTTCATCGAAGTCATCCTCAACCAGGAGCTTGGCGAGCCGTTCCGCCGCGACGCCATGAAGGCGCCGGTCGAGGTCGCCGGCATCAACCCGTCCGACATGCGTCCGCAGAAGGGCGCCTGACCGCCGGCTCGCGCTTGCGCGCTTGAACCAAACGACGGGGCCGGATGGACGCCAAATCCATCCGGCCCTATTGTTGTCCGCAGACAGCTCAAGAGGAACGCCGCCATGCTGAGCGAGGCACCGTTCGAGGTTCCCGCCTACCTGATGGAGAAAGCCGGCGCGCACGGCCGCGTGCGCATGGCCGTCGCCGGCGCCGACAACAAGGTGGTGCTGGAAAGCGCGCGCCAGGCGACCGAGGCCGGGCTGATCGAGCCGGTCCTGGTCGGCGACGCAGAGCTGATCCACGCCATCGCCAAGGAGACCGGTTGGGATCTCGCCGGCATCCAGCTCATCGACGCCGCCGGTGAGGACAAGGCGCCGTCCGCCGCCGTGGCGCTGGCCAAGGCGAACGAGGTGGCGGCGCTGATGAAGGGCCACGTCCATACCGACTCGTTGATGAAGGCGGTGGTCAATCGCGAACTCGGGCTTCGCACCGGCCGGCGCCTCTCGCACGTCTTCCACATGACCGTGCCGGGCTCGGAGCGCGTGCTGCTGATCACCGACGGCGCCGTCAACGTCACCCCCGATGTCGGCACCAAGC
>JAYNJY010000299.1:0-3757 GCA_038110665.1 Rhodospirillaceae bacterium
GCGGTGGCGAGCTCGCGCCCTGGCACAGCCGCGCCAGGCCGGCGGCGATGCCCGCCTCGACCAGGTCGGCGCGCGTTAGCTCCAGGTCAATGCACGGATTCCACTCTGCCGGCCACGCCACCACCAGGTCGCTGAGTTCCTGCACGGCGCGCCAGATCCGCGGCGCGTCTGGGTGTGGCAGGTTGTTCGCCTGGAGGTCGATTTCCAGGCCGTAGCGATTGAGGCGCTGCTCGTCGACCACGGTCAGGTGCTCGCTATAGCGGCCGACCGCGCCCCAGCCGAAGCCGAAGCCGGCCGGGCGCAGGAACTGCACGGCGCCGTCCTTAGGGAGCTCCTCGCGATAGGCCCAGGCGAGGAGCTCCTCGATATTGCGCGCGCGCTTCATATCGGCCTCACCGCGATCACCTGGCCGATCGCCACCCGGCGCTCAATCGCCGCGCTGGCAACCAGGCCGCCGAGCTCGGCGCGCAGGCGCACCTCGGCCCGCTCGGCCGGGGCGAACAGCCGCACCGACCAGCCCTGGCGGCCATTGATCAGCGAGCGGCCGATCAGGCGACCATCGCCGTCGACCACCTCGATCCAGCCCGAGGCCATCACCTGCCAGTCAATCGCCAGCTTGATGATCATGCCGCCGCCTCGGCGTCGCCGGGCGGCCAGCGCGACGGCATCCAGGCTTGCTCGGCGGCGATCGGCGTTGGCATGGCGACACCGCGGCGCTCGTACCAGCGCGCCCAGGCGCTCCACTCGTCGGCGCCGACGTCGACCCGCCAGGCGGCCTCGCGCTCGGCGTCGGTCGGCATGGTGGCCTGGTCAACGCCGATCGGTAGGTTTTTGGTCGCCCATTCGGACCACAGCCGCGCGCCGCGACGGCCGTCGCGGGCCGCGCGCTTGTGCCACAGAATCCAAAAATCGCGGCTGAATGGCGCGACCTGGCGGTGCCCGCCGGCGGCCGCCGTCGCCGTCGCCGTCGCTGGTGCCGTCGGCACGATCTCCCAGGCGCGCTGCTGGATAAATTCCGGCAAGCGGATGCGGCGAGAGTGCTTTTCGCCGCCGAGATAGGCGACCAGGCGCGGCACCGCCTCGACCATGGCGATCTGATCGGCCTCGCTGGCCGCCAGGAATAGCGCCTCGGCCCGGGGTAGGTCGTCCTTGATCGCCTGCGGGTAGCCGTGCTTGAGCGACCGCCACCGCTTGCCTGCCTCGCGCGCGCCCGCGTCTCTCTCTCGTGAGGGGTTATAAGGGGTTGGGTGACTCAGCTTGTCGCCCTTATTCGTCTCGGCTGTCACCCTTGTGGCGGCCGCCGTGTCACCCTCTAAGGGCGACACCCTGTCACCCTTAGCGGCGGCGCCGAACAGCGCCGCCCAGCCGTGCGCGGCGAGCTCGTGCAGCCTGGCGACGTCCAGCTGGTAATGTGTGGTCGAGCCCGGCCCGCGGCCGCCCGAGGCGACCACCGACAGGAGGCCGACGCGGCAAAAGCCGGCGAGCTCGCGCTGCACCTGGCGCGCCGAGCACTGCGCCGCGGTGGCGATGGTGGACACCGACGGGTAGATGTTGCTACCATCGTCGTCGCAAGCGTCGATCAGCTTTAGCAGGATCAGCTTGCGCCCAGCCGTGCCCATATTGCAGGAAAATCCGACGCCCAGTAATCGCGCGCTCATGGCGAGCGCCTCACGAAGGAGTCATGCACTTGGCCCGCAACAGTATCTTTTGGTCGAATCAGCCATTGACGGTCATCGACTCGGGCAATGCGCCGCGCGTTTTTGCCGATCGCGCCGATATCGTCACCGGCTCGACTATGAGCCGCATGCTGCTTTATGAGCGCCTTTTTGATCATCCCGACGCCGACGCGCGCGTGGTCGGCCATCTCTATATGCCGCTGCGCGGATGGGCGTGGTCGCTGGCGAATGCGCGCGTCAACCGGCCGCCGCTCGAGGGTATTTTCGACGACCTCGAATCGACGCCGGCCGAATTGCTTCAACATAAACATTAGCGAGCCTGGGCGGTCACCGGGTGCGCGGTGAAGCGCGCCCGGTCGTCGGGCCGGGTCAGCGCCTCGCGCCGGCCAGGCGGAATCCAGATCGGCGGCTGTGGCTCGACGCCGACCTGCCAGACTAGCCAGCAATAGGCGGTGGCGGTGGTGCCGTCCGGCTGCCAGCACCCGCGGCACAGGTTGACGCGCTCGGCGAAGATGCCGATCGCGGTCGGCGGGTATGGCTCGAACAGCTTTTCGAACCGCTCGACGGTCTCGAGCCAGCGCAGCTGCACGAACAGGGCGACGCCGGTGCGCGCCTCGGCGAGGGCGCGCAGGGCGAAGGCGAGCGCCTTGCCCTGAAACGGCGGATTGGTGATGATCCAGTCGGCCGCGACCGGCGCCGGGTTGGCGGTGTCGAGATAATCGAAGGTGCCGCGCCAGCCTGGTGGCGAGCGCCCGCCAGCGGAATAGTCGTGCACGTCGGAGCCGGCGACCTCGCCGAAATAGTCATCGAGGGCGCCGGTGATATGGCCCTCGCCGCAGGCTGGATCGTAGGCGACCAGGCCCTGCAGCCCGGGCGGCGTTTCCAGCACCGATTCGACGAGGGCGCGGGTCGCCCATGGCGGCGTCGGGAAATAATCCAGGCTGTCGGGCGCCTCGACGCGGCCGGCCATGGTGGCGCGGGCGCCGGCGAAGCCGCCGGCGCGCAGGCTGCTGGCGAAGTCGCTCGCCCGCTTGCGGCCGGCGATCAGGTCGGCGCGCATGGCGGCGAGGCGCTCGTCGAAAACCTCGGGCGATTGTTGCGCCAGGCGCTGCGCCGCCGCCGCGAGCTTTTTGCCGATCCCGAGGTCGGCCAGGCTCAGCAATGGTTCCGGCGCGGAACCTTTTTTCCGGCCGCGGCGGTGCACGGTGCCGCTGACCTTGCCGCGGGCGAGCTCGATGCCGAGGCGATATTCGGCGCGCAGCTGCACCTCGAGGGCGCCGGCGATCAGCCCATTGTCGCGCGCCTGGCGGGCATAGGCGCCGATCGCCTGCGCCTCGGAGCGGATCTGGAGAACCTCGTCGGACGAGCGCGCCGCCTCGAGCGCCCGCCGGGCGGCCTCGTAGCGGAGCAGCATGGCGCTGCGGCGATCGCTATGGCCGGCGGCGACCGGGGAGTCAGACCGGTCGCCGCCGGCGTCCGGTGTCCGCCCACCGGCAAGCCTACTCGCGCCCTCTGGCTGGCCGGCAACGATTTGGTCGCCGGCCGCCGCAACGCCCTCGCGGCTGCCGTCCTCGGGTGCTTTCGCTGGGGGAATCATGCCACCACCGCGTCCGGCGGCAGGCCGTCGACGAGGTTCGAGCGCACGCACCAGGCGGTGCGCCGGCCGGCGGCGTCCTCGTCGACCGCGATGCGCACCTCGATCGCAAAGCCGAGGCGCCGCCAAAATGTCTCGATCTGGGTGGCGACTGCCTCGGCCTCGGCTCGATCGAAGTGGCGGAGCGCGCCGGTCGGCACTGCCCGGTCGGCGGCGGCGCGCAGGGCGCGGGCGAGGTCGGGCGGTGGCGGCTGCGGCATCGGGGCGAATCACCGTATAGCTTTGCACATTGAGATGTGCTATTTTGCAGGTTGTCAACGCCCATATTTGCACGATGAACAGCCTAGCGCCGCTGCCTACATTCTCGGACATGCACGCCGACCTGCGCCACCGACAGCTGGCCTGGATCGACGCCGCGATCGAGCGCCGGCGCTGGTCGCTGACCGAGCTCGCCCGCCGCGCCGGCGTCGCCGCGACCACCCTGACC
>JAYNJY010000300.1:0-3757 GCA_038110665.1 Rhodospirillaceae bacterium
CCAGGAATGGTCATGCACTAACATTTACATTGGACCACTTAAATAGGGCAGGCCATTATCCAATGTCAGATCCGATACAGCGCGGCGAAGACGCTCGTTCTCCCGCTGCAGCCGCTTCAGTTCTTTCAGTTGATCCGTACCCATGCCGCCGTACTGCTTGCGCCAGCGGTAGTACGTATGTTCCGTGATCTGCACCTGGCGAATTGCGTCAATCCGTGGCCGACCTTGTCCGACCAGCACATCTACCTGCCGCAGCTTCGCGACAATCTCTTCCGGCTTATGTCGTTTCGTTGCCATCTTCGATCCTCCGTTCCATAGCATAGACGGTGGACCAATTCAGTGGGGGAGGATCAGGGAACTACACCGGCCGGCGCTGTTTCAGGGCGGCGGCGAGCGTGCCGTCGTCGAGGTAGTCCAGTTCGCCACCGACGGGCACGCCGTGCGCCAGGCCGGAAACCGTGACGCCGGCCTGGGCCAGGCGGTCGGTGATGTAGTGCGCCGTGGTCTGGCCGTCGACGGTCATCGAGGTGGCGAGGATGACCTCATTGATGCCGCCCTCCGAGGCGCGCGCGACCAGGGCCGGGATGCGGAGGTCTTCGGGCGTGACGCCGTCCAATGCCGAGAGCGTGCCGCCGAGCACGTGGTAGCGGCCCTTGTAGGCGTGCGTGCGTTCGAGCGCCCACAAGTCGGCGACGTCCTCGACCACGCACAAGGTATTTGCGTCGCGCGAAGGGTCCAAACAGATGGCGCAGGGATCGCGGCCGTCGATGTTCCCGCAGGTCGAACACGTGCGCACGGTCTCGGCCGCTTCCGTGAGCGCGCGCGCCAGCGGTTGCAGCAGCGTCTCGCGCCGGCGCACGAGCGCGAGCACGGCGCGCCGGGCCGAGCGCGGGCCCAGGCCCGGCAGCTTAGCCAGCAGTTGGATCAGGCGTTCGATCTCGGGCGAGGTCATGCGGCTTCCTTCCCCTGACCGGAACCGGGGCCGAGGCCGAGGCCGCGCCGGAGCATGCGGCGGATGCCGCGGCCGTATTTCAGCGGCCAGCGCATGCAGAAGAGCTGCCAGCCGTCGAGGCCCAGGTGCGCCCGGTTGAGGAACAGCACGTCGCCGTGCGCGTGGCGCGTCATCACCACGGTGGCGAAGCCGAGCCCCTCCATGCGCCGGATCACCGCCGCCACCTTGGGCGCCAGGCTCGGGTCGAGGAAGTCGTGGAACTCGACCGACCACTGCCCGACGTTCGCGAGGTCGGCGTCGGAAGCGGCGTCGAAGAAATCGAACTCGGCGCCCTCGATGTCCAGCTTGACCAGATCGACGAAGTCGACGCCGGCGCGGCGCTTGAAGCCCGCGAAGGTGATGCCTTCGACTTCAACGGCGCCATCGGTGTCGGCGACACCCTGATCGTTTCCTTGGCGCGCCCAGTAGCGCTCGCCCTCGTGACCGCCGATATCCATGCGTACGCGCCCGTCCGTGCCACCGAGCGCCAGGTTGAAGCCGGTGACGCCGGGGGCCTCGGCCAACAGCTCGAAGGCGCTCGGCGAGGCGTCGGCGGCGAAGCAGCGCGCGCCCGAGAGTTCCCTGACGCCGAGCGCGAAACCGCCGCTCGCCGCACCCAGGTCGAACACCACGGACGTCGGCCCGAGCGCCCTCGGATAGAAGGTATGTCCCTGGATTTCGGCGAGCGCCGTCATGGCGGTGGCGCCGGCCGGCCTAGAACGGCAGCTGCATGCCCGGCGGCAGCGGCAGGCCGCCCGTCAGCTTGCCCATCTCTTCGCGCATGTAGGCGTCGGCCTTGGCGCGGGCGTCGTTGATGGCGGCGAGGATCAGGTCTTCGAGCACCTCGGCGTCGTCGGGCGAAACCAGCTTGGGGTCAATCTTGACGCGCTTGGCGACGCCCTTGCCGTTCATCACCACCTCGCACATGCCGCCGCCGGAAGCGCCGATGACCTCCATCTCGTCCAGTTCCTGTTGCAGGGCCTGCATCTTGCCTTGCAGTTCCTGCGCCTGTTTCAGCATCTGGCCGAGGTTCTTCATGGGCTTTTCCTTTCGCGAACGCGCCTTTCCCTAACGCTGGGGCCTGTATACCATCCGGAGAACACCATGGCCATGCAACACGGAACGCTCTTCGTCTTCGATATCGAGACCGTGCCGGACACCGACGCGGTTCCGAACCTGACCGGATTCACCGAGCCCGGCGTCGACGCGCGCCGCGCCGCACTGGAACGCTATCACCTGGAGATCACCGACGGCCGCAACGCCTTCCCGCGCCAGCCGTTCCACAAGGTGGTGGCGATCAGCTTCCTCGAGGCCGAGATCGAGGCCGACGGCATGCACGAAACCTACTTCCTGAAGGAACTGCGCTCCGGCGGCGAGGCCGGCTTCGACGAGGTGCAACTGCTGCAGGGCTTCTTCCAGTACTTCGAGCGCCTCAAGCCACGCCTGGTCAGCTTCAACGGCCGCGGTTTCGACCTGCCGGTGCTCAAGTACCGCGCCATGGCGCACGGCATCTCGGCGCCCTGGCTGCACCTCGCCGGCGACAAGTGGAACAACTATTCGAGCCGCTATTCGTTGGACTGGCACTGCGACCTGATCGAGCAGCTCTCCGACTTCGGCGCCTCGGCCCGGGTCAAGCTCGCCGAGGTCGCCGCCGTGTTCGGGCTGCCCGGCAAGTTCGGCATCGACGGCTCGCAGGTCGCCGGCCTGGTCGACGCCGGCGACGTGCAGGCGGTGCGCGACTACTGCGAGACCGACGTGCTCACCACCTACCTCGTCTATCTCCGCTTCATGCTGCACCGGGGCACCATGACCAAGGACGGCCACAACCGCGCCGTCGCCGACGTCGTCACCCTGATCGAGACCGAGGGCGCCGCGCGCCCGCACCTCACCAAGTTCATGGACGCCTGGGGCGCGGCGTCCGGCAACACGTTCCTGCTTTAGGACGACGCCGTGAAATCGCTCGCCTTCTACGCCCTCGCCGCCGTCGCCGAGATCGGCGGCTGTTTTGCCGTCTGGGCCTGGCTCAAGCTCGGCAAGTCGGCGCTCTGGCTGCTGCCGGGCGGCGTCGCACTGGCGTTTTTCGCCTTCGCGCTGACCCGCATCGAGAGCAATTTCGCCGGCCGCGCCTTCGCCGCCTACGGCGGCGTCTACATCACCGCGTCGCTGGTCTGGCTCTGGCTGGTCGAGGGTACGCGGCCGGACCGCTGGGACATCGCCGGTGCGGTCATCTGCCTAGTCGGCTCGGCGGTGATCCTGTTCGGGCCGCGTTCGCAGCTTTGACGGCCTCCGTGGCATAGGCCGTCATGCCCGGACTTGATCCGGGCATCCACGCCTTTTTTCCGGCAAGGCCGTAAACATGGACCCCCGGGTCGAGCCCGGGGGTGACGGGAAAAAGCAAGCCCGGGGGTGACGCCAGGAAGAGCGCCCTATTCCGGATCGCGCGGCTCGACCTTCTTGATCTCAGCGCCGGGGAAGGCGTCCAAGACCTCGCGATCCGCTTGTGGGGCGGCCTCGGCGCGCGGTCCGTCGTCGACGGGCGGCGGTTCAGGGCGCGGATCGCCGTTCGGTTCGGCTGCCGGCGTGTCGTCGGTGCCGGTGCGGGCCATGGCCGGCGCCGGAGACGACGACCCGAGTGAAGACGGTGACGACGATGTCGGCCGCGTGGCGGCCGGCTTAGCCTGCGGCGATGTCGGTGCCGGCGCGGCAGCGGTCGTCGCAGTGGCGGTGCCTTGGCCTTCGAGCGCGCGCATCGCCTCCTCCGCGTCC
>JAYNJY010000301.1:0-3735 GCA_038110665.1 Rhodospirillaceae bacterium
GGGCACCTGATCGCCGCCCATCCCGGCGCGCGCGTCACGGTTGCCTGCGGGCCAGCGGCGGCGGAGCTGTTCGAGGCCGTGCCCGGCATCGAGCGCGTGATCCGCTTGGAGAAGATGGTCGGCTCGCTGCACTGGCTCAGGCTTTGGGTGCTGACAGCCTGGCGCTACTGGGATCTGGTCGTCGATCTCCGGAGCGCGCCCTTGACCTACCTGATCCCGGCGCGGTGCCAGTTCCACTACCACAAGGGCCGGATATCCGGCCATCGCATCCGCGAGATCGCCGGCGTCATGAGGCTCGAGGCCGAATCGCCGCTGCCGAAGCTCTGGTCCGATGCGGCGCACGACGCCCGCGCCGCCGAGTTGATCCCAGACGGCAGCCCGGTACTCGCCATCGGCCCAGCCGCCAACTGGCGCGCCAAGACCTGGCGGGCCGAGAACTTCGCCGAACTGTGCCAGCGGGTCACGGCGCCGGACGGCCTGATACCGGGCGGGCGCGTGGCGTTGTTCGGCGCGCCCGAGGAACGCCCGCAGGTGATGAACCTGATCGAGGCGATCCCGCCCGAGCGCCGCATCGACCTGGTCGGCAGGGTCGGGCTCCTGGACATCTTCGCCTGCCTCAAGCGCTGCCGTGCCTATGTCGGCAACGATTCGGGGCTGATGCACATCGCCGCCGCCACGGGCGTGCCGACGCTGGGTCTCTTCGGCCCGAGCAAGGAGGAACTCTACGGCCCCTGCGGGCCGCACGCCGCCAGCGTGCGCACGCCGCTTTCCTTCGACGACATCCACCCGGAGGGTTTCGACCACCGCGCCTCCGATTCGCTCATGGACGGGCTCTCCGTCGAACATGTGCAGGGTGCGCTCGCGGACCTGCTGGCACGCGCCAGGGAAGACGCCGCATGAGCGAGGGCGCGCGCATCTCGGCCGTCATCAGCGTGAAGAACGAGGAGCGCGAGCTCGCCGACTGCCTGGAGACGCTCGCCTTCGCCGACGAGATCGTCGTGCTGCTCGACAAGTGCACCGACGGTTCGGAGGAGATTGCGCGGCGCTTTACCGACAAGATCCAGCACGGCGACTGGGCGACGGAAGGCCGGCGCCGCAATGCCGGCATCGCGGCGTGCTCGGGCGACTGGGTGTTCGAGATCGACGCCGACGAGCGCGTGAAGCCGGAACTCGCCCGCGAAATCCGCGACACCGTGAACGCCACCGGAGCCGACTGGCACGAGATTCCGGTAGACAACTACGTCGGCTCGCGCCTGGTGCGGCATGGCTGGGGGGCGAGCTTCGGCAAGGCCGCCTATCCCGGCCTGTTCCGCAAGGGCGTCAAGGTCTGGGGCGACCAGCGCGTGCATCCCTCGCTCAAGTGGTCGGGCAAAAAGGGTGCCATGCTCAAGGGCCGCATCGAGCACTACGTCGACCGCGACATCGCCGACATGCTGAAGCGGCTCGACAGCTATTCGACGGCGCGCGCCAAGGACCTGGTTGAGAGCGGCGACATCGGCTCGACCGCAAACAATGTCCGGCGTTTCTTCTCGCGTTTCCTCAAATGCTATTTCGCGCGCAAGGGCTACCGCGAGGGCGGCTACGGCCTCGCCATCGCGATCTGTGCCGGGCTCTATCCGCTGTTCGCGCACCTGAAGGCGAAGTGCGATCTCGCGGCGGGCAAGGAACGCGGCTAGATGGCCCGCATCGTCCTCGCCGACGACGGCATCGAGTTCGACGGCAGGAGCCTGGAGCGGGGGCCGCTCGGCGGCGTCGAGTCTTCGGTGGTGAACCTGACGCGCGAACTGGCCCGGCGCGGCCACGAGATGGTCGTCATGAACAACTGCGCCGCCGCGCTCGAGCACGATGGCGTCAGCTGGCGGCCGATCACGACGGCGCCCTGGCCGGAGACGGCGGACCTCTACATCGCCAACCGGGGCGACAAGCTGATCGGACGACTGCCGGGCGCGAAAAGGCGCGCGTTCTGGATCCATAACCCGGCGCGTTACCTGATGAAGTGGCGCTATCTCTCCAAGTTGTGGCGCTGGAAGCCGACCATCGTGTTCATCGGCCACGTCCACGCCGCGACCTATCCGTTCTGGGCGCCGGCGGGTCGGCGCCTCGTCATCCCCTACGGCCTCTCGGACGACTTCTGCACCGCCGAGACGGCATCGACGCCACCGGCACCGCGCGCCGTCTTCACCTCCAATCCGCTGCGTTCGCTCGATTGGCTGCTCGAACTCTGGGCCCGCGACATCCAGCCCCGCGTGCCCGGCGCGGAACTGCATCTCTTCACCGGTGCCGCGACATATGGACGTGTCGGCGCGGACAAGGCCGACCCCATGGCGCGCGTGCTCGACCAGGCTAAATCATTGGCAAGCCAGGGCGTCGTCGTTCGCGGTCCGGTCGCGAAATCGACGCTGATTAATGAGTTTCGCCAGGCGCGCTGCATGTTGTACCGTGGCGACATCAACGAAACCTTCTGTCTCGCGGTGGGAGAGGCGCAGGCCATGGGCGTGCCGGCGGTGGTGCAGGACCTTGGCTCGGTGATCGAGCGCGTGGTCGACGGCGAGACCGGCTTCATCCGGCCGACCGACGCCGGCTTCGCCGATGCCGCCGTCGAACTGCTCGGCGATGACGCGCTCTGGACCCGCCTGCATGAAGGCGCGCTTGCCCGCCGGCGGTCGTGGACTTGGTATGATGCCGCCGGAGCCTTCGAACGGCTGATTCCCGACGAGGCGTTTTAGCCATGCGGCTGCTGCAAGTCATGGCGGGGGCGGAATTCGGCGGCGCCGAGGCGTTCTTCGTGCGCCTGGCCGGCGCGTTGCAGCGTGCCGGCGTTGCGCAGAAGGCGGTCATCCGCACGCATCCGACGCGCGCCGCCGAGCTGCGGGCGGCCGGCGTCGAGACGAGCGAGCTCAAGTTCGGCGGTGCCATGGACTGGCAGACGCCGCGTGGCCTGAAGCGCGAGATCGCCCAGTTCAAGCCCGACATCGTCATGACCTGGATGAACCGCGCCACCGCCATGTGCCCGAAAAGCGCCAAGGACGCGCCGTTCAAGCACATCGCGCGGCTCGGCGGTTATTACGACCTCAAGTACTACCGTGCCTGCGACCACCTGATCGGCAACACCGAGAACATCGTCGCCTACCTCGTCAAGGAAGGCTGGCCGACTGAGCGCGCGCATTACCTGCCGAATTTCGTCGATGCCGAGCCGGCCGAAATGATCCGCCGCCAACTTCACTACACACCCGAGACCGTGCCGCTGATCCTGGCCATGGGCCGGCTGCACGAGAACAAAGGTTTCGACATATTATTGGACGCGCTGGCGCGGGTGCCCAACGCCTATCTCTGGATCGCCGGCGAGGGGCCGCTCCGGGCGCAACTCGAGAAGATGGCGGAGGAACTGGCGGTGAAGCCGCGCGTGCGCTTCCTCGGCTGGCGCAGCGACATTCCGGCGCTGTTGGCGACCTGCGATCTGTTCGTCTGTCCGTCCCGGCACGAGCCGCTCGGCAACGCCGTGATCGAGTCCTGGGCGCACGGCCGCCCGGTGGTCGCCGCCGACAGCTACGGCCCCGGCACGCTGATCGACCACATGGAATCCGGCATCCTGGTGCCGACCGAGGACGCGGTCATGCTGGCCAAGGCGATCTGCCTGCTGATCGGCGACCCCGAACTGGCGCACGCCGTCGCCGTCAAGGGCCATGAGACCCTCCAGGCGCATTTCACCGAAGCGGCGGTGGTGCGCCAATATCT
>JAYNJY010000302.1:0-3728 GCA_038110665.1 Rhodospirillaceae bacterium
CCTCAAGGTCGCCGAGGCCGTCGCCGTGGCGCCGATCGAGTACACCCGCCTCCTGTTCGCCGGCATCATCGGCATCGTCTTCTTCGCCGAGATCCCGACGGTCTGGGCGCTGGCCGGCTCAGCCATAATCATCGCGTCGACGCTCTACACCATCCACCGCAACGCGCTGAAGAAGCGCGCCTTGGTCGAACCCAAGTCGACCGACCCCTCTTGAGAAGGACCGCGCCATGACCGACCTGACGCCCGACGACCTCGTCCGCCTGACCGAGTGGGACACGCCGACGATCTGCAACGCGCTCGAGGAGGTCGTGCCGGAGCGCCGCGGCTACGGCTTCACCACCGAACAGCTGGTGCCGCTCGACCCCGAGTTGAGACCGATCTGCGGCTATGCTCGCACCGCCACCATCCGCGCCGCCGAACCGTCCGGCGAGAGCGCCGCCGAGATGGCGGAGAAGCGTGCGCGCTATTACGAATACATCGGCGCCGAGTCCCGGCCGACCGTCGTCGTCATTCAGGACCTCGATCCGCGCCCCGGCATTGGCGCGTTCTGGGGCGAAGTGCAGACCAACATCCATAAGGGACTCGGTTGCGTCGGCGCCGTCACCAACGGCTCGTTCCGCGACATCCAGGACAGCGCGCGCGGCTTCAACCTGCTCGGCGGCAAAGTCGGCCCGAGCCACGCCTTCGTGCACCTCGTCGACATCGGCTGCCAGGTCACCGTCTGGGGCCTCACGGTGCGATCCGGCGACATCGTCCATGCCGACCGCCACGGCGCCGTCATGGTGCCGGCCGAAGCCGTCAAGAAGATCCCCGCCGCCGTCGAACTGGTCGCCCGGCGCGAAGCCAAGATTTTGGAGGCCGCCCGTGCGCCGGGCTTCGACGCGGCCAAGCTCAAGGCGGCCATGGGCGCGGCGCGCGATATTCACTGAACGGCGCCCGCGCGGACAGCCATCGAGGCGCCGCTCGCGGAAATTTTAATACGGATATTGAATATTAAACTGGATACGCATTCGGTATATCCGATATCGTATTTCCCGATCCTAGCCCCTCGATGCTAACGAGAATCGAATGGACATCGCCCTCGCGCGCACCTTCCTCGCCATCTGCGAGACCGGCAATTTCGTCAAGGCTTCCGAACAGCTTTACGTCACCCAGTCGACGGTAAGCGCGCGCATCAAGCTGCTCGAGGACCTGCTCGGCCAGCAGTTGTTCACCCGTTCCAAGGCCGGCGCGCAGGTGACCTCGGCCGGCGCCCAGTTCAAGCCCTTCGCCGAAAAGTTGCTGCAGACCTGGGATCAGGCCCGTCACGACGTCGGCCTGCCCGAGGACTTCGTCCGGGTGCTCACCATCGGCGCTGAATTCGCGCTCTGGGAACACCTCCTGGTGCAGTGGATTCCCTGGATCCGCACCGCCGTCCCCGACCTCGCCATCAGCGCCGACGTCGGCTCGTCCGGCTACCTCATGCGCCAGCTCATCGACGGCCTGTTGGAAATCGCCGTCACCTATACGCCGCAGCACCGCACCGGGCTGGTCATCGACAAGCTGATGGAAGAAGAACTGGTGCTGGTTTCCACCGACAAGGCGACCAACGGCCCTTACGGCGAGGACTACGTCTACGTCGATTGGGGACCCGAGTTCCGCATCGAACACGCCGACGCCTTCCCCGACCGCGCGCCGCCGATCCTGTCTGTCACCTACGGGCCGCTGGCGCTGCAGCACATCCTCGCCAACGGCGGCGTCGCCTATCTGCCGCTCCGCCTGGTCCGGCCGCTGGTCAAGGACCGCCAGCTTTTCGTGGTCAAGGGCGCGCCGGTGTTTCCGCGTCCGGTCTTCGTCGTGCACCTGGAGAGCGCCCAGGGCGAACGCTTCGACACGGCGATCCAGGGGTTGCGCTACGTCGCTAGTCTGGCCTCGGCCTGATTGAACGGCGCCACACCAGTTTCAATTGGCCGCATTTGCACGCCTGTCATAATATCTTGAAAAGCACGACGACCGGGAGGCACGCACATGGCTGAAACCATGCCGGCGGACTGGGCCGTGGACGGCCTCGTCGCCGCCTATGTTCTCGATGGCAAGGGCGGCGGACGCGAAGTCGACTGGGCCGGGGTGCGCGCCTGGACCCCCGACCAAGGCGTCCTGTGGGTGCATCTCGAACAGAACGTGGCGCAGGCGGCGCACTGGATCCAGAACGAGAGCGGGCTCGACCCGGTCGTTTCCGACGCCCTGCTGGCGGCGGAGACGCGGCCGCGCGCATTTTCCGAACAGGACGGCTTCCTGGTCATCCTGCGCGGCGTCAACCTCAATCCCGGCGCGGTGCCCGAGGACATGGTCGGCTTGCGCATGTGGCTCCGCGAAAACCTGATCGTCACCGTCCGGCGCCGGCCGCTGATGGCGGTCGTGACCATGCGCGAACGCCTGGCACGCGGCCGCGGCGCGACGGGTGCGGGCGATTTCCTGGCCCAGGTGGCCGGCCTTTTGGTCGAACGCATGGGACCGGTCATCGGCGAGTTGCACGACGGCGTCGATGCCCTCGAGGACGGCCTCGGCACGCTCGCCGCCGCCGAAATCCGCGAGGGCGTCTACGCGCATCGCCACCAGGCCATCCTGCTCCGGCGCTACTTGGCGCCGCAGCGCGAAGTCCTGGCCCGGCTCGCCGGCGAACAGCAGCCGTGGCTGCCGCCACGCGCCAAGATGGAGCTGCGCGAGGTCGCCGACCGGACGCTGCGCTACGTCGAGGAGTTGGACGAGGTGCGCGAGCGCGCCGTGCTGTTGAAGGACGAGCTGATCGCCATCTTGTCGGAGAAGACCAACCGCACCATGTACCTGTTGACCGTGGTCGCCGCGATCATGTTGCCGCTGTCGTTCCTGACCGGACTTCTCGGCATCAACGTCAAGGGCGTGCCCGGCGCCGAGACCGATTGGGCGTTCATTGCCGTTTGCGCCATCATGCTGGTCATCGGCGTCATAGAGATCTGGCTGTTCAGGAAGTGGCGATGGTTGTGAGCGGCAATGTCGGAAAGAAGGCGTGGCCGGCGGCGCTGGCGTTGGCGCTCGCGCCCGCCACGGCGGCGGCCGAGGGCCAGTTGCCGGTGTTCGGCTACCTGGAGGACGCGCTGCTGATGCCGCAGGGCTTCCCGATCAAGGCCAAGCTCGATACCGGCGCCGACAATTCGTCCGTCAACGCCCGGGTCGTCCGCGACTTCGAGCGCGACGGCAAGAAATGGATTGCCTTCGTCATCGAAAGCCTCGACGGACGCCAGCTCGAGCTCGAGCGCCCGATCCTGCGCACCGCGCGGATCAAGCGCCATGAAGGCATGGGGCGAGCGCTCCTCACAACTCCTCGGCGAGGCCGTCAAGCTGATGGAAACGAAGTAGCCACGCCTCAGGCGGTGGCCAATCCGAGCAACTGCCGCGCCTCGGCGGCGCTGGCGGCGTGCCGGCCGTAACCGGCCGCGGCGTCGGCGACCTGCTGGACCAGTTCGGCGTTCGACGCCGCCAGGCGGTCCTTCCCGATCTTGACGTTGTCCTCGAGCCCGGTGCGGCAATGGCCGCCGAGTTCCAGGCACCACTGGTTGACCTCGAACTGGTGGCGCGCGATGCCCGCCGCCGTCCAGGTGCCGCCGGGCAGCACGTCCTCGAACTCGGAGATCAGGAATTCTAGCAGCGAGCGCCGGGCCGGCAGCGCGTTCGGAATGCCGAGCACGAACTGCACGTGCACCGGCGCCTTC
>JAYNJY010000303.1:0-2832 GCA_038110665.1 Rhodospirillaceae bacterium
GTCGGGGCGTAGAGGTTTATCATACACAGGTCGGCGCCGAAGCGGATCACCGGCCTGAGCAGTTTGCCGTATTCGTCGGGGCTGTATTCGAGATCGGCATCCTGGAACAGCACGTAGTCGCCGCTCGCCGCCTCGAGCCCGGCCTTGACCGCCGCACCCTTGCCGCCGTTCCGGGGCTGCTTGATCAGCTTGGTATAGAGTGTCGGCTCGGCCTCGAGGATTTCGACGGTGCGGTCCTTGGAGCCGTCGTCGACGACGATGACCTCGAGCTCGACGCCGTCGATTTTCTGCGCGTTCACCTGGCCGAGGATTTCGGCGATGGTCGCTTCCTCGTTGTAGGCCGGAACGATGACCGAAAGCGTCAGCATGGGCGGGTGCTATTGCTTCCCCGTGTAGACGCCGTCGGACCAGTCGAGGAAGCGCTTGAGGCCGTCGTCGAGGGTGATGGCGGGCTCGTAGCCCAGCTGCAGGCGCGCCTTTCTGATGTCCGGCGCGCGCCGGTTCGGCTCGTCTGCGGGGTAGCTGTCGGGATATTCGACGACGTCGTAAGCGACCGGCCGCGACGAAACCTTCTCGATGCGCTTGACCAGATCGACCATGGAGATTTCCGGCTCCGGGTTGCCGATGTTGTAGGCCTCGCCGGCGACGCCCTTGAGCACCACCAGGAGGAAGCCGACGATGGCGTCGGTGATGTAGCAGAAGGTGCGGGTCTGGTTGCCGGTGCCGTAGACGTGCAGCGGCTGGCCGCCCTTGATGCGGCTGGCGAAGTTGGGCAGCACGCGGTAGTCGGTCTCCTGCATGCCGGGACCGAATACGTTGAACGGCCTGATCGTGTTGGTGTGGGTACCGTTCGAGTTGTGGAAGATGTAGCAGAGCGTCTCGCCGACGCGCTTCGATTCGTCGTAGCACGCCCTTGGCCCCTGGCAGGAGACGTTGCCGCGGTAGCTTTCCTGCATGGGCACGTGCTTGGGATCGGGGTCGCCGTAGATCTCGGACGACGAGAAGAAAGTGAAACGCGCGTCGTGCTTATCGGCGAGCTCGAGCATGCGCCGCGTGCCGGAGATGGCGACCTCCAGCGTTTCCAGCGGATAGGCGCGGTAGTAGAACGGGCTGGCGATGCCGGCGGCGTGGATGACGTAGTCGAGCTCGCGGTCCCACTGAAACGGCTGGATGACGTCGTGGCGGATGAACTCGACGTTGGGCAGTTCCGGCACCTGCTCGCCTTCCTTGCCCGCCGTGATCATGTTGTCCATGGCGACCAGTTTGACCGGCTCGGACAGCACCTTGGCGTTGAGCGCGCCGAACACTTCCATGAAATAGCGCCCGAGGAAGCCGCGTCCGCCGGTGAGCAGCACGGTCTTGCCGGCGAAGGCGGCGGCCGAGGGCGCCAGGCGTTCGACGATCTCGTCGATGTCGGAGGGAAGGATGAATTGGCTCATGCGTCGTCGTCCTTTGGGTCGCTTCGAATAAAGTGTGCGCCGGTGCTGTGCCGGCGCGTCATCGCCGGCTGCGGCGGCCGAGCAGGCCGTAGCGAATAATGCAATAGAGCGCGCGGGCGCCGTCTTTCCACGAGATCTTCTTGCCCTCCGCGTAGGTGCGGCCGTAATAGCCGATACCGACCTCGTAGATTCGCGGCCGCGGATCGAGCTTGCTGATCTTGGCAGTGAATTCCGGCTCGAAGCCGAAGCGCTCCTCGACCAGCGTGAAGTGGTCTAGGAGTTCGCGCCGGAACACCTTGAAGCAGGTTTCCATGTCGGTGAGGTTGAGGTCGGTCACCATGTTGGAGAACAGCGTCAGCACCTTGTTGCCGAGGCTGTGCCAGAAATACAGCGCCCGGTGGCTCTCGCCGCCGATGAAGCGCGAACCGAACACGACGTCGGCGTCGCCGTCGAGGATCGGCTTCAACAGCTTCGGATATTCGCCCGGGTTGTATTCGAGGTCGGCGTCCTGAATCAGGATGACGTCGCCGCTCGCCAGCTTGAAGCCCGAGTGCAGCGCGGCGCCCTTGCCGCGATTGCGCTCGTGGCGGTGCAGCCGGATTTCGGGATGCGCGGCGGCCAGCGCCTCCGCCTTGGCGAAGGATTGGTCGCGCGAGGCATCGTCGACGATGACGAGTTCGCGCGCCAGACCGGCGGTGTCGGCGGCGAGAACTTGGGCGACGAGCGTCTCGAGGGTGCGCTCTTCGTTGTAGCAGGGGATGACGATGGAAAGTTTCGATATCTGCATGGGACGGGTGCGTGCCGGAGCGTCGACGGTCGGGCCGGAGCTTACTGTCGAGGCGGTTCGGTCTCCAACGGGGCGGCGGCGCGGGCGCCAGGCCGGGTCATCGTAGCGTGACTTCCGGCAACGGCACGATGAACCGTCCGCCGGCTTCACGGTAGGCCGCGTGGTTGGCGATGATGGCGTCGGCGAAATTCCACGCCAGAACCACGACGGCCCCGGGCTTTTTGTCGTAAAGCGCGCTCGACGGCAAGACAGGAATGTGCATGCCGGGCGAATAAAGGCCCTGCTTCAAGGGGCTGTCGTCGACGATGAAGTCGATGAATTCGGGTCCGATGCCGAAATGGTACATCAGCGTCGTCGCCTTGGCCGGCGCGCCGAAGCCGGCAATCGAAAGGCCCTCGGCCTTGAGGTCCTTGAGGCAACCGGTGAGCTGGCGCTTGATCGTGTCGATCTTGGCGCCGAAGCCCTTGAGCGTGTCGGCGCGGTCGAGACCGAGCGCGCGTTCCTCATCGATGCGTTCGCCCAGCGAAGCGGCGGCGCGGCGCGGCCCGCCGGCGAGCTGCACGGTGGCACGCAGGCTGCCGCCGTGCGAACCGACGCGTTCTGCGG
>JAYNJY010000303.1:2842-3728 GCA_038110665.1 Rhodospirillaceae bacterium
CTTGTTCTCCAGGATGTCCAGCAGGTAGGAGACCTCGAAGACGAAGACGCCGTCGGGCGCAAGCAGCGCGCGGATGCCGTCGGCGATGCCGGCGAGATCGTCGGCATGGGCGAAGACGTTGTTGGCGGTGATCACCCGGGCCGGGCCGCGCGCCGCCCTGATCTCCTCCGCGAGCGCGGCGGTGAAGAAGGTGGCGAGCGTCTCGATGCCGTCGGCGGTCGCCTTGGCGGCGATGTCGCGGGCCGGATCGACGCCGAGCACGTTCATGCCGCGCGCCTTGAATGCCTTCAAGAGCGTGCCGTCGTTGGAGCCGATGTCGAGCGCCAATTGGCCGGCGGGGTCCGGCACGTAGTCGGCGATGACGGCGGCGGCGTAGTCGTCGAAGTGTTTGACGAACACCGGAGACGTGCCGGAGACATAGACATAGTTGGCGAACAGCAGTTCCGGGTCGACCACGTCCAGGAGCTGCACGTGATGGCAGTCCTCGCAGAAGAACAGATCGAGCGGGAACACTTCCTGCGGCCGGCCGAGCTCGCTTTCCGGAACGAAAGCGTTGGCCGGCGGGGTCGGCGCCAGCGATAGCACCTGCGTCAGTTCAGAGCTGCCGCAGAGCCGGCAGGTGGCGCGGCGGTGGCAATGCGCCGAGGTCAATCGTCGCTGCCTTTGTCGGTTTTCTCGCCGCGGCTTTGCGCCTCGCCGGGTTTCCAGGACGTCCAGCCCTCGGTCGGCACGAAGTCGACGCGCACCACGTCGGCCTCATAGGTGGCTTGGTCGCGCGGGTTGCGGCCGAGCGTCAGAAACACGGTGTCGACCGGGAAGCGCATGCCGTGGTCGACCATCGGCGGCGTGAACACCATCTCGCCCTCGTTGACGACGATGACGGCGG
>JAYNJY010000304.1:0-3722 GCA_038110665.1 Rhodospirillaceae bacterium
GAACCCCCGACACGCGGATTATGATTCCGCTGCTCTAACCGACTGAGCTACTCCGCCCCAGGTATTTCCCAGGGATTACGCTTGGGAAACCGGGTCTTAGAGCCCTGGTCGGAGGCTGTCAAGTCCTGCCCGCCCGGCGCGTCGGCTCACTGCGGCTGGGTATCTGGCGCCGGCATCGTCGCCTTGGCGGTCTCGGCCGGTTTGGTCGCTTTCGCCGGCTTGGCCGTCCCGCTCAGCTTGACCGCCTCGACCGGTCGCAGCGGCAGCGCCGCCATGCCGTCGATGGTCTTCAGGAAGGCCTGGTTGCCGGGGCTGTCGGTGGCGTCGACTAGCGCCGTGCCGGCCTGCAACTCGCGCTCGGTCGCGACGCGGTTGGCATGCGCGTCGTAGTTCGGCGTGCCGGCGATCCACGGCCGGTCGGTGAGGTCGCCCTTCGCAATCGGCCGCGGCAGCGGTTCGGGGTCCTTGACCCAGTAGTTGACCATCTCCGGCGCGAACAGCTTCTGTTCCGGCGGCGGCGCCGGGCGTTCGTAGCGCTTCGGCGCCGGCCCGTAGTAGTTCACCATGCGCCGCTCGTCGGCGAAGTTGGGCTTCTCGTGGCAGACGATGCCGCCCAGGTTCTGGTAGCAGAAGACCGGCTCGTAGTTCTCGACCGCGCGCTCGTAACGCGACTTGTCGGCGCAGGCGCCCAGCACCAGGGCAAAGGGCGCGAGCGTCAAAATCCGCTTCAGCATGTTCCGTCTCCAACCGTTCGGCGCGGCTCCACGTGCCGCGCGCCCCTTGCTGTGCAGATTCGGTGCCAAAACCCGGAAAAGCCGAAGGCCGCCCCGGCGGATGCCGGCGCGGCCTTTGGAATCAATCGCTTGAAAGTTTAACGCGCGTGCCCGCGTCAGGCCGTGACGTCGATCACCGTGCGCCCGCGCACCTGGCCCTGGAGAATCTTGCCGGCCAGTTCCGGCAACTGGGCAAGAGGTACCTCGTTGGTTATGGCGTCGAGCTTGTCGAGCGGCAGCTCCTTGGCTAGGCGCGCCCAGGCCTTGAGCCGGCGCTCCTTCGGGCAGGTGTTGGAATCGATGCCGCAGAGGTTGATGCCCCTGAGCAGGAACGGCAGCACGTTGGCGGTGAACTCGATGCCGCCGGCGTTGCCGACCGACGCCACCGTGCCCCAGTAGGCGACGTTGGGCAGCACGTTGCCGAGCATGGCGCCGCCGACGTTGTCGATGCAGCCGGCCCAGCGTTCCGAGCCGAGCGGGCCTTTCGGCGGCGTCATCAGCTCGTCGCGGCCGACCAGCATGGTGGCGCCGAGGCCCTTCAAGTAGTCGTGCGTCTCGGCCCGGCCGGTGCCGGCGGCGACCTTGTAGCCGAGGTTCGCCAGCACGGCGACGGCGATGGAGCCGACGCCGCCGGCGGCACCGGTGACCAGCACTTCCTTCTCGGCCGCCTTGTCGAGGCCGTGTTCCTCCAGCGTCATGATCGCCAGCATGGCGGTGAAGCCGGCGGTGCCGATGGCCATGCTCTGCTTCAGCGTCAAACCCTTGGGCAGCGGCACCAGCCAGTCGCCCTTGACGCACGCGCGCTCGGAAAAGCCGCCCCAATGGATCTCGCCGACGCGCCAGCCGGTAAGGATGACCTCGTCGCCGGGTTTGTAGTCGGGATGGGAGGACTGCTCGACGACGCCCGAGAAATCGATCCCCGGAATATGCGGATAATCGCGCACCAGGCGGCCCAGGCCGTTGATGATCATGCCGTCCTTGTAGTTGAGCGTGGAGTACTTGACCGCCACGGTGACGTCGCCTTCGGGCAGGCGGTCGTTGGCGAGGGTCTGGATCGAATTGGAAACCTTGCGGTCCTCGCCCTGCTCCAGCAGCAGGCAACGGAATTGGTCGGCAATCATGGCTGTGTTCTCCCCGGCAGGCTCGAAAATGCTGAGGCAGTCACTATAGGCCGGTCGCCCCGGAGGTCAACGTGCTGCGGTGCAGCGTAGGCCTCAGGCCATGCGCCAGGCGGCCGTGCCGGCGGCGAAGACGTGAACCGCGTGGCCGTCGGCGGTGGTGACGCTTTCCGGCACCTCGGCCGAGCCACGTTCGAGCGTCACCGTCGCCTCGTTGACCGGCAGGCCATAGAACGCCGGGCCGTTCAGGGAAGCGAATGCCTCGAACCTGTCCAAGGCGCCCTCCTCGTCGAAGACGCGGACGTAGGTTTCGAGCGCCGAGGGCGCCGAGAAGATGCCGGCGCAGCCGCAGGCCGCTTCCTTGGTGTGGAGCGCGTGCGGCGCGGTATCGGTGCCGAGGAAGAACGCCGCTGCACCCGAGGTCGCCGCGGCGCGCAGCGCCAGCCGGTGCTTCTCACGCTTGGCGATGGGCAGGCAGTAGAGATGCGGGCGGATGCCGCCCTTGAAGATGTCGGTCCGGTTGATGACCAGGTGATGCGCAGTGATGGTGGCACCGACCCGGCCCGGATTGGCGCGCCAATGGTCGGTGACGAATTGTGTGGCGTCTTCCGTGGTGATGTGTTCGAACACGACCTTGAGTTCGGGGAAGTCGCGCACCAGGGGGGCGAGCACGCGCTCGATGTAGACGGCCTCGCGGTCAAACACGTCGATGGCCGGGTCGGTGACCTCGCCGTGCACCAAAAGCGGCATGCCGATCTTCTGCATGGTCTCGAACACGCCGGCGACCTTCTTGATATCGGTGACACCGGCATCCGAATTGGTCGTGGCGCCGGCCGGGTAGAACTTGACCGCCGCGAACACGCCCTGCTCGTAGCCGCGCTCGATCTCGGCGGCGTCGGCCTTGTCGGTGAGGTAACAGGTCATCAGCGGCGTGAAGCCGAGTTCCGCCGGCACCGCCGCCTGGATGCGGGCACGGTAGGCCTCGGCCTGGGCGACCATCGTCACCGGCGGCACCAGGTTCGGCATGACGATGGCGCGGGCGAACTGGCGCGCCGTCCAGGGCGCCACGGCGGCGAGCATGGCGCCGTCGCGAAAATGCACGTGCCAGTCGTCGGGGCGGCGGATGGTGATCTTGTCGGTACTCATGATGCGCGCATTATTCCCTGCCGGCGCAGCACCCTCAAGCGGCGAGTACGGCGAAGACATCGCCCTCGGCGCGGTCGCCGACGATATGGCGCTGGTGCCAGAGCGCGAAGAACAGGAGCGCCCACTGCGCCGCCGCCTGGCGCCGGCCGGTGGCGCGAAAAAGCGCGGTGACGACCTGGGGCCGGCACAGGCGCTCGACGCCGGCCTGCCTCGCGACCAAGGGCCCCAGGCGTTCGCCCTCGGCGGCGATCCAGGTGCCGACCGGCACGGTGAAGCCGCGCTTCTTCGAGAACGGCTTGCTTTCCGGCAGGCCGGTCTCGAGCCAGCGTCGGAGCAGCCATTTGCCCATGGCGCGGCGCACCTTGAAGCTGTCGGGCAGCGGAAACGCGAAATCGGCGACGGCGACGTCGAGAAACGGCACCCGGCCCTCGATGCCGTGCGCCATCAGGCAGCGGTCGACCTTGGCCATCAGGTCGTTCGGCAGCCACTCGGCGCAATCGAGCGCCTGGGCGCGCTGGATCGGGCTCAAGCCGCGCCGCTGCGATTTTTCCGCCAAGGCCCAGCCGGCGCGCCAGCCGCTGCCGCCGCCACGCAGCACGCCCAGGCCGTCGAAGGTGCCGCGCCGGCGCATGGCGCGGCCGCCGAGCAACCAGGGCCGCGCAGCGCGGCGGTAGCGACCGTAGCC
>JAYNJY010000305.1:0-2248 GCA_038110665.1 Rhodospirillaceae bacterium
GCGTTCCTCGTCGAAGCGCGCCTTCACCTCGACCAGCGCGGTCACCGACTTGCCGGCCTCGGCGGCGGCGATCAGCGCGGCGATGATCGGCGAGTTGTCGGAGGTGCGGTAGAGCGTCTGCTTGATGGCGATGACATCGGGGTCGGCGGCGGCCTGGTGCAGGAACTGCACGACCACGTCGAAGCTTTCGTAGGGGTGGTGGACCATCAGGTCCTTCTTGCGGATGGCGGCGAAGCAGTCGCCGCCGAAATCGACGACGCGTTCGGGGAACTGCGGCACGAACGGCGGAAACAGGAGGTCGGGCCGGTGGTTGAGGATCAGCTTGGCGGTGTCGGCGAGGCCGAGCAGGCCGTCGACGGCGATCACCGTCTCCGGCGCCGCCTTGAGCCCGTGCACCAGGAAGTTCCGTAAATCCGCCGACATCGCCTGGTTGATGGTGAGCCGGATCACCGAGCCGCGGCGCCGTTCCTTGAGCGCACTTTCGTAGAGGCGCACGAGGTCTTCCGCCTCTTCCTCGATTTCGATGTCGCTGTCGCGCAGCACCCGGCAGAGCCCGACCTCGGCGACCTTGAAGCCGGGGAACAACTGGTCGATGAACAGCCGGATGACGTCCTCGAGCGCCATGAAGCGGTGATCGTTGCCGGGCAACCGGATGAAACGGTCGGTCAGGCGCGGCAGCGGCACGAGCGCGTTCAGGGTCGCCTTCTGGCGCCGCTTCTTCAGCGCCAGCACCATGGAGAAGCCGAGGTTCGGCAGGAACGGGAACGGGTGCGCCGGGTCGATGGCGATCGGGCTCAGGATCGGGAACAGCTTGTCGAGAAAGTAGCGCTTGAGGAAACGCTTGTTGGCGGCGGAAAGCTGCTCGGGTTCGAGCAGCAGCACGCCCTCGGCGGCGAGCGCGCTTTGCAGCCGGTCCCAGGTCTTCTGCTGGTTGCGCATCAACCGGGCGGCGCGGCTGTTGACGAGGTCGAGCTGCTGGCGCGGCGTCAGGCCTTCCTGGCTCGGCAGTTCGACGCCGGCGCTGACCTGGCCGCGCAGGCCGGCGACGCGCACCATGTAGAATTCGTTCAGGTTGCTGGCCGAGATCGAGAGAAAGCGAAGCTGCTCGAACAGCGGATGGTTCTTGTTCTCGGCCTCGCGCAGCACGCGTTCGTTGAACGCGAGCCACGACATCTCGCGGTTGATGAAACGGTCGGGCGAAGTCGCGGTGATGGCCGGCGCCGGCGCGGGGCGCGGTTTGGCTCGCGCGCGCTTGCGTTTCGCTCCGGTGGTGTTGACGCCGGTGTCGCTCCCCGCGTCCATGTCGGTGCTTCCGATCTTCAAAGCCTAGCCCCTCCCGATCATAGCGGCCGACCGGGGAGCGCACAAACCGCGCCGCAAAACGTCATAAAACTTTCACATTTCCCGCGCCTCGGGCGCCCGTCGGGGCATATCTCGTAGTGACCATGCAATGCACCCCCAATATAATGCGGCCAAAAAACGTTCCCGGATTTTGCCGGCCCTCTGGGCCCTGTTGCTGACCGGCACCGTCATCGTCGACGACCTGCCGCCGGCAGGGCCGGATCCGGGTGGCGACTAGGTATTGCTGGCGATCCCGCTGGAGGCCGATACACCGCTCGACCCGGCCGTGGTCGCGGCGTTCGCCGGCGCGGCCGAGGCTTACGGCGCGAAACAGTACGGCGCGGCGCGCGCGGCCTGGCACGATCTCGCCAAGGACGGTTTCGGCCCGGCCCAATACAACCTCGCCGTCATGCTCGAACACGGCCGTGGCGGCGACGTCGACTACGCCGCCGCTGCCGAGTGGTATGCCCGCGCCGCCGAACGGGACGTGGCGCCGGTGATGATCGACCTGGCCAGGCTGTTGTTCGAGGGGCGCGGCGTCAGGTGTGACCGGGCCGAGGACCTGCGCCGGCTCCGAATGGGGGCGATGCTGGGCGCGCCGTAGGCTGCCTATAATCTCGGTGTCGCCTACCTCCAGGGAATGGGCGCCAAGGCCGACGCGGCGGAGGCGGTGAAGTGGTTCGAGCGCGCGCTAGACGCCGGCCATGCGCCGGCGGCCTACAACCTCGGCGTCCTCTACCGCGACGGCCGTGGCGCGGCGCAGAACCGCATCGCCATCATGCTGGCCAAGAGCGAGGGCGCCAAACGCGATCCCGAGACGGCGCTGATGTGGTTCCACGTCGCCGCCGGCCTCGGCGCCTTCAATCCCTGCCTCTGAAAAAGGAACGGGCGCCTCTTGCGAGGCGCC
>JAYNJY010000305.1:2258-3719 GCA_038110665.1 Rhodospirillaceae bacterium
CCGAGTTTCGGGTGCGGGATGCACCGGGGAGAAAACAGAGGGCGGAGAAATCGGAGGAAGAGCGTCCGCCGTGGTGCGTCAGCAGGTGGCGCGGTTGGCGTCGGGGGAGATGGCCGGCTTGCGCTTGCGGCGGCCGAACACGGTCTTGAACATGTTGCCGACGGCCTCGCTCCGCAACTTGTGAGCACGACGGATGCCGGCTTTGATGTCGAAACGTGTTATGGTGCTTGTGGGCTCGAACAAGCGATCGTGTGGCATGGGGGTGTCCTTTCAAACCCGAAGATCGTGAATTCGTTGCAAGGAACACAAGTTTTTTCTTTCAGGGAATAAATAATGTAATTAAACATAAAAATTATAAAAAAATTTCCTTAATAAGGAAACCATGGACAAGCCCAGCGAAATGTCGGTGTTCGTGCGCGTCGTCGAGACGGAGAGCTTCTCGCAGGCGGCAAGGGCGCTCAAACTGACGCCTTCGGCGGTAAGCAAGCTGATCGGCCGGCTCGAGGATCGGCTCGGCGCCCGGCTGCTGAATCGCACCACGCGGCGCCTCAGCCTGACCGAGGAGGGACGCGCCTACTACCAGCGTTGCCTGCCGATCCTCGCCGCCATCGATGAGGCCGAGCGCGCGGTCAACGAACTGCACGCCGAGCCGCGCGGCGTGCTCAAGGTCAACTCGTCGACCGCTTTCGGCCATCTCTACGTCACGCCGCTGCTGCCGCAACTGCTCGAACGCTATCCCGACCTGCACATCCACCTCACGCTCACCGACAGCATCGTCAACCTGGTCGAGGAGGAAATCGACGTCGCCATCCGCATCGCGCGCATGCCGGACAGCACGCTGATCGCGCGCAAGCTGGCGCCGGCCCGGCGCGTCGTCGCCGCGGCGTCGAGCTACCTGGAGCGCCACGGCACGCCCGAGACGCCCGAGGATCTCAAGAACCACAATTGCCTGACGCTGAGCTTCGAGACCCAGCTCAATCAGTGGGAGTTCACCGGCGAGGACGGCCCCAGGCGCTACCGCTTTTCCGGCAACTTCGAGACCAACAATGCCGTTTCCATGCAACAGGCGGCGGTCGCCGGCCTCGGCCTGATCCGCGCCGCCGATTTCGTCATCGCCGCGGACATCTGCGCCGGCCGCCTGATACCCGTGCTGACCGACTACGAGATCGCCGAGCCGACCAACATCTACGCAGTCTATTCCCACGCCCGCCACCTGTCGCCGAAGGTGCGCGCCTTCGTCGACACCCTGATCGAGGCCTTCACCCCCGAACCGCCCTGGGTCCGTGACCTGGCGTCGGTACGGGCGCGGCGCTGACCCGAGGCGTTCACCCACACAAATTGCTGCATTGCAAAAAATATATTGGATTGATATATAACGATCCGATATGTCGAGCCGTCATTCAATAACACCCGTGCCGTTGCGGGTGGGGCGGCGGGAAAGCAGCAGCCATGGACGTCAAG
>JAYNJY010000306.1:0-3715 GCA_038110665.1 Rhodospirillaceae bacterium
GGCGCAGGCCGCGGTCGGCAGCCTAGCCAAACGGTTCGGCGTCGAAGACTCCGAGCGCATGGCCGACGGCATCGTCCGCCTCGCCGTCGCCCAGATGGCCAGCGCCATCCGCGAGATCACCGTGGAGCGCGGCTACGACCCGGCCGATTTCGTGCTGATGCCGTTCGGCGGCGCGGGTCCCATGCATGCCACCATCCTGGCCGAGGAAATCGGCATGAGCGAGGTTCTGGTTCCTAACCACCCGGGCAACCTATCGTCGCTCGGCCAGCTCGCTACCGACCAGGTCTACGAGGCTGTACGCACCTACCTGGCGCGCCTCGATAGCCTCGATCTCGACGGCTTGCTCGCGCTTCGTGACGCCCACGTGGCCAACGGCCGGACCGAACTCGCAGGACGCGGTTTCCCCGACGGGCGCATGCGCTTCACCCACGCCCTCGACATGCGCTTCGCGCGCCAGGCGTTTGAGATCACCGTGGAAATCCCCGACGACGCCTGGTCGCCGGCGGCCTTGCGCCGAACCTTTCTTGAGACCTACGAAAAGCATTTCGGCCACGCCGGCAGCGACGGCGAGATCGAGATCGTCAACGTCCGGACCCGCATCATCGGCGTCACCCGCAAGCCTGAGATCAAGCACCTCAGGCGCGGCAAGGGTGCATTGGCGGATGCGCTCAAGCAGCACCGCCGGGCCTGGTTCGACGGAGCCTGGACCAAGGTGCCGGTCTACGAACGCGAACAATTGCCGGTGGAGACCGCGTTCCGGGGGCCGGCGATCGTCGAGGAGGACGGCTCGACCACGGTGATTTCACCGGGTTGGCACGGACGCCGCGACCGGCAGGGAAATCTCCGGCTGACGGCGGCACAACGAAAATAGGAGGAGGCTCACATGCATATCGACAATCCGATTAGACGCAAGTTGGCGAACGGCGAAATCGTCATGGGCATGATGCATTTCACCGGCAGCCCGATGATGGTCGAGATCATGGCATCCACGGGCCTCGATTTCTTCATCATCGACATGGAACACAGCCCCATCGACATCGGCCTCGCCGCGCATCTGGTGCGGACCGCTGACGCTTGCGGCATCACGCCGCTCGTCCGCGTGCCGGAAGTCAACGCCGGGCTGATCAAGAAGCTCCTCAACCTGGGCGTACGCGGCATCGTCATCCCGCATGCGACGCGCGAGTCCTGCGCCGCCGCGGTCCGGGCGGTGCGATACGCCCCGGCCGGCGACCGCGGTTCCTGCCCGGCCGTGCGCCAGGCCGGCTACGGCGCCCCCGACTGGCAGGCGTTCACCCGCCAGGCCAACGACGAGATCCTGATCATTCCGCTGCTGGAGGAAAAGTCGACCATCGACGATTTCGAGGCGCTCGCGACCATGTCCGGCCTCGACGTGTTCTTCCTCGGCACCTTCGATTTCTCGGTTTCCGCCGGCGTGCCTGGCGCCGGCTTCGATCATCCGGTGGTGGCCGCGGCGCTCGAGCGCATCGTCAAGCTGGCGCGCGCCAACGGCAAGTATATCATGACCACGGTCGGCGACAACATCTCGACCGAATACTGCGCCGAAATTCTCGGCCGCGGCGTGCAGATGGTCAGCTACAGCGCCGACGCCCTGGTGTTCCGGCGTGCTTGCCGCGACATCGCCCAGCTGAAATCGATCAAGGTCTGAGCCGTTTGGCTTCCGCCCTCGGAGGGGCGCGCCTAGAGATGCGAGAACATCGTCGCCCCAGGAACCTGCATGTCGACCTTGAGGATCGTCCCGGTACCCGAGTCTGTGATGAACAGCTTCTTATTGTCGGGTCCGCCGTAGCAGGCCGCCGTCACGTCGAGCCCAGACGGGCAGCGGATGCGCAGCATCGGCTCGCCGATGGCGGTGAACATCCAGAGCGTGCCGAGCCCCGCGTGGGTGACGAGCAGATTGCCCTCGGCATCGACGGCAAGGCCGTCCGGTCCGGTGGTGCCGCCGGAAAGCTGGATGAACACGCCGACCTTGGTGGTGGTGCCGTCGGCGTGCAGCGGCAGGCGCCAGATCTGGTTGGCGCGGGTCACGGCGACGTAGAGCGATTTGCCGTTGGGGCTGAACGCCATTGCGTTGGGGCTCGGGATGGTGTCGATCAGGAGATCGACGTGACCGTCCGGGCGCAGGCGGTAGATGCGGCCGGTCGGGTCCTCCATGCCGGACTGTCCCTGGTCGTTGAAGTAGAGATTGCCCTGCGCGTCGTACTTGCAGTCGTTGAGGCCGCGAAAGCGCTCGCGGCGAAGACGTGTCAGTTCGCCGGTCACCTCGCCGGTCTTCGGATCAAGTTTCATCAACCCGTTCTTGTGGTCGGCCATGCGCACGCTGCCGTCCTTGTGGATGGCGAGGCCGTTGGGCTCGCCGTCGTACTCGCAGACCAACGACCACTCGCCCGCGGGCGAGACGCGGAACACCCGGCCGAACGGAATGTCGGAAACCAGCAGGCTGCCGTCGCGCTCGATGCTCGGCCCCTCGAGGAAGGAGTGCATGGCCGGGTCCTTGCCGAACTTCCATTCGGCCGGCTGGTGCGGACGCTTGAACGCGTCCGGCATGACGGTAAAGACCTCGGCGACGACTTCAGGCGGGGCTGCGAACATTTCGGCGTCCTCGTGCAATTCGGATGGCGCGTATTGTCACACCGCCGGGGGCGTTACGACAACGATTGCTTTGCGGGGCGCGTCCGTCGGCGCGCATCGCGTGGATATCAACACCACCGGAGGGAGGGAGACCGTGGACGAAATCCGCATTCTCGCCGCGTCCTCGCAACTGGGCGCCGGCTTTCTTGAACGTTCGCTGAAGCGGGGGCTGTCGATGGACCCGCACTGCATCGGCTGCGACGCGGGCTCGACCGATACCGGGCCGCACCCGCTGGCGACCGGCATCGGCACCTTTTCGGACACCAGCATCAAGCGCGACCTGCGCCTCATGCTGCTCGGCCGGGCCGAGAAGAAGATCCCGGTGATCGTCGGCTCCTGTGGCACGTCCGGCAACAATATCGGCGTCGACAGCATGCGCCAGATCGTGCTCGACATCGCCAAGGAGGAGGGCATGAGCTTCCGCCTGGCGACGATCCGGAGCGAACAGCAGTCACCCTACCTGACGCAGAAGCTCCGCGACGGCAAGATGCGGCCGTTGACCAACGCGCCGGAAATCTCCGAGGCGTCGATCAAGCGCTCCACCCATATCGTCGGCATGATGGGACACGAGCCCATCGCCAAGGCGCTCGATGACGGCGCCGACGTGGTGCTCGCCGGGCGTTCGTCCGACACGGCGCTGTTCGCCGCCTTTCCCATGCGCTTCGGCGGCGATCCCGGACCGATCTGGTACGCCGCCAAGATCATCGAGTGCGGGGCGTCGTGCTGCGTCGCGCGCAAGCGCCCGGACAGCATCCTGGCCTGGATCCGCAAGGACCAATTCGACGTCGAGCCGATGGACCCGGAGAACGTGGTGACGGCGCAAAGCGTCGCCTCGCATTCGCTCTACGAGAACGCCGATCCGTTCCTGCTGCGCGAGCCCGGCGGCACGCTCGACACCACTGGTTCCAGCTACGAGCAGGTCAACGACCGGATCGTCAGGGTCTACGGCTCCAAGTTCGTCACCGCCGACGAATACACAATCAAGCTCGAAGGCGTGGAGCCGCTCGGCTGGCAGCACATCGTCATCGGCGGCGTCAGCGCCCCCTACATCCAGCGCCAGCTCGAC
>JAYNJY010000307.1:0-3705 GCA_038110665.1 Rhodospirillaceae bacterium
CGATGCCGGCGGCGTCCGTGTCCTCGTAGTAGACGCGGAGCGGAAAGCGATGCGCCATTTCCATCGCGTTCTCAGACATCGATGTCACCCGAACCGGCGGCGTCCTGCTCGGCCAGCAATTCCATCTGCGCCGTGCCGGCCGGCGCCGCGAGCCCAAGGTGGGCGTAGCCGGCGCGCGCCAGCACGCGGCCGCGCGGCGTGCGCATCAACAGGCCCTTCTGGATCAGGAACGGCTCGATCACTTCTTCTATGGTGTCGCGCTGCTCGGAGAGCGCGGCGGCCAGCGTGTCGACGCCGACCGGACCGCCGGCGTAGTTCCCGGCGATGCACCCGAGATAACGCCGGTCCATGGCATCCAAGCCCTTGCGGTCGACGTCGAGTCGGCCGAGCGCGGTGTCGGCGGCCTTGGCATCGACCGATTTCGATCCGTCCATGGCGGCGAAATCTCGCACCCGGCGCAACAACCGGCCCGCCACGCGCGGCGTACCGCGCGCCCTGGACGCGATCTCGTGCGCGCCGTCGTCGGTGAGATCGAAGCCGAGCAGCCTGGCACCGCGCGCGACGATCAGGCGCAATTCGTCGGGCGCATAGAACTCGACCCTGAGCGGTATGCCGAAGCGCTCGCGAAGCGGCGTCGTCAACAGGCCCGAGCGCGTCGTCGCGCCGACCAGCGTGAACGGCGGCAGGTCGATGCGCACGCTCCTCGCCGCCGGCCCCTCGCCGATGATCAGGTCGAGCTGGCGGTCCTCCATGGCCGGATAGAGGATTTCCTCGACGACCGGGTTGAGGCGGTGGATCTCGTCGATGAACAGCACGTCGCGCGGCTGCAGGTTGGTCAGGATCGCCGCCAGGTCGCCGGCGCGCGCGATCACCGGGCCCGAGGTCGCGCGGAAGCCGACGCCGAGTTCGTAAGCGACGATCTGCGCCAGCGTCGTCTTGCCGAGGCCCGGCGGCCCGTGCAGCAAAACGTGGTCCATCGCCTCGTCGCGGCCGCGCGCGGCGGCGACGAACACGCGCAAATTCTCGCGCGCCTTGGTCTGGCCAATGAAGTCGTCGAGCCGGAGCGGCCGGAGCCCGACGCCGCCGGCCTCTTCGAAATCGCCGTCAATCGCCTCGGGCGCGACCATGCGGCCTTCGTTGTCCGGTCCCGCGCTCACCTAGCCGCCCCCGCCGCCAGTTCCTTAAGCCCGCCCTGGATCAGCGCTTCGACGCTCGCCGCCGCGCCAAGCACGCCCGAAGCGCGCGACACCGCGCCCAAGGCCTCGGATGGGCCGTAGCCGAGATTGACCAGGGCCGAAGCCGCGTCGGCGACCGCCGTCGGCGCCTCGCCGGCGACCGGCGTGGGTCCGCGCGCGGCGGCCGCCCCCCGGACGATGCCCAGTTGCCGACCTTGTCCTTGAGTTCGCTGGCGATGCGCGTCGCCAATTTCGGCCCGACGCCGGAGGCCCGGCCGAGCGCCGCCTTGTCGCCGGCGGCGACGGCGCGCAGCAATTCGTCCGGCGAGAGCACGCCGAGGATCGCAAGGCCGACCTTGGCGCCGACGCCCTGCACGGTGGTCAGCAGCCGGAACCAGTCGCGCTCGGCCTTGTCGAAGAAACCGTAGAGATGGATGTGGTCCTCGCGCACGTGGGTCTCGACCTCGACCACGGCCGCCTCGCCGAGCGCTAGCTTGCCGAGCGTACGGCCCGACGCGAACACCAGGTAGCCGACGCCGTTGACGTCGATGACGGCGCTTTCCGAGCCGATCGTATCGACAATGCCCTTGAGCCTGGAGATCACCGGCGTCCTCCCGCTTCCGCTTGCGCCAGGGCGGCGGCCATGTCGCCGTGGCCGCGCTGGTGCGCATGGCAGATCGCGACGGCGAGCGCATCGGCGGCGTCCGGCGTCGCCGCTTCGGCGCCCGGCAGCAAGGTTTTCACCATCATCGCGATCTGCTGCTTGGCGGCATGGCCGCTGCCGACGACGGTCTTCTTGACCTGGTTGGGGGTGTATTCGAACACCGGCACGCCGGCTTCCGCCGGCACCAGGAGCGCGATGCCCCTGGCCTGGCCGAGCTTCAGTGTCGAGGTCGGGTTGGCGTTGACGAAGGTCTCCTCGACGGCGGCCTCGGCGGGCGCGTATTCGCGGATCACCGCCGCGAGGCCGTTGTGCAACTGCAACAGACGTTCGGCCAGGCTGGCCTGGGCATCGCTGGTGACGACGCCGTCGGCGACGTGACGCATGCGGTTTCCTTGGATGGCGACGATGCCCCAGCCGGTTTCGCGGAGGCCGGGATCGAGCCCGATCAATCGCATGCGCCGCCTCGCCCCACGCCGCTCAGGCGCTCAGCCGTTCGAGGACGGCGTCGTCGACCTCGAAGTTAGCGGAGACCTGCTGCACGTCGTCGTTGTCCTCGAGCACGTCGAGCAACTTCAATAGCGTACCGGCGGTGTCCTCGTTGACCGGCACGTTGTTCTGGGCGCGCCAATCTAGGCGCGCCTCCTCGGCGGCGCCGAATTTCTCCTCCAGCGTGTCGCGCACGGCCGAGAAATCGTCCGGCTCGCAGATGATCTCGTGGCCGTCGTCGTCGGAACTCACGTCCTTGGCGCCGGCCTCGAGCGCGGCCTCGAACATCGCCTCGGCGCTGGCGGCGGCGGCGGTGTAGTCGATGATACCGACGCGGTCGAACATGAAGCTGACCGAGCCGGTCTCGCCCAGGTTGCCGCCGTTCTTGGAGAACGCGGCGCGCACTTCGGAGGCGGTGCGGTTGCGGTTGTCGGTCAGGCTCTCGACGATGATGGCGACGCCGCCGGGGCCGTAGCCCTCGTAGCGCACTTCCTCGTAGACCGCCGCGTCGTCGCCCTCGGCGCGCTTGATCGCGCGGGCGATGTTGTCGTTCGGCATGTTCTGCGCCTTGGCCGCGTTGATGGCGAGGCGGAGCCTGGGGTTGAAGTCGGGGTCGGAACCGCTGCGCGCGGCGACCGAAAGCTCCTTGCCCAACTTGGCGAAGACCTTGGCCCGCTTGGCGTCCTGTCGGCCCTTGCGGTGCATGATGTTCTTGAATTTTGAATGGCCGGCCATACGGATATTACTCAATATCATGGATATTTGGGGAATTTAGATACCATATGTGGATGACAAAGGCCAAGACATGCGGCCACCCACAGCTCCCGAAAAATATCGGGAAAGCCGCCGGCGCCAGCCTACAAATGGCACGGCAATATGGCGGAATTTAGGCCGATTGGAAAGCAGATAGCCGGGCGAACCGGCGCCGGCCGCGCTTCCGTTCACACCTTTTAACACGACCCCGCGCGCGATCCGCATTATTTCAGGTTTCCGCAAGGTTGACGGCTTATCAGGCGGCCCAATAGCTCGCTCGTCCGGCTAAGAACCGGCACCTGGATTGAGGGAAACGTGAACCGCATTCGTCTCGGCCTTATCGCCATAGCTGTATCGGCGGTTTCCGGCATGGTCCCAAGCGTGGGCCAGGCCTCGGCCTCGAAGTGTCAGGCGTTCCCCAAGGTCTCGGTCTGGGGCGACTACACCCACGCCAAGGTCAAGGGTATCGTCGCCGACCGCCTCAAGGGCGACTGGGACACCTACCTCGATTACCTCGGCAAGCGGCTCAAGCTGATCACCGACGCCGAACGCGATGGCAAGACGCTCGCCATCCAGTTCGAGGGCTTGCGTTGCCTCGATTCCGGCGAAGAGCTGAAGCACTACGTC
>JAYNJY010000308.1:0-3697 GCA_038110665.1 Rhodospirillaceae bacterium
GCAGCGATGCGCTAACCCGGACGCCGCCGACGCTGATGTCGGGAATGTCGCAGTCCACAGCGATGCCGCCGACCCGGATCGACGAGCGGAACAGGACGGCTTTGGGTTCCTGGCGCCGACGGTTCGGCACGGTGAAGGTGCTCGTCATGGCAATGCATGCCCGAAGTTGCGTTGCGCCTTCTGTGATAGCGGGTTTCCGAAGCCTTCACAATCTTTGCGGCGGCGGCGTTCAGATGCCGATACCGACGCGTAGGCAGATCACGCCACCAGCGACCAGCGCACCCATGGTCAGCAGCATGCCGGCGACGCGGACCGGGAAGTTGCCTTCGGTACACAGAAAACACCAGGCGTGCAGGGCGCGCCCCACCAGAAGCGCCACGCCGATCCCGTGGATCGCCATCGGCGCGGCGCCGGTCAGTTCCGCCAGCGCCATCAGGATCAGGCCCATCGGGACGAATTCGGCGAAGTTGCCGTGACCGCGGACCACTCGGTGCAACGGTGTGCCGGCCCCGTCGCCCAGCGAGACATGGTAGCGCGCGCGATTGCGGACAACGGCCACAGTCAGCGCGACCAAAGCGAACGCCAGAATGCCGGCGTAGAGAGGGGTGATGCTGAGCGTCATGGACGCCTACGGGTCAACGTCGGTAATCAAGCGCTTCTTCGACTGAGGCAAGCGCTACGGCGGTGCGGTCTGACCGGTCGAGCTCAGTCGACAGGCTGAAACTGGCCGGCCTCACCTTCATAGATCGAGAGCGACGCGGTGGCGATGTCGACGTACCAGCCGTGCAGCCTCAATTCGCCACTTCGCACCCGGTCGCGCACCCAGGGGAACGTGGTCAGGTTCTCGAGCGACACCAGCACGGCGTTCTGTTCGCACGCCCGGGTCTGCGTCGCCTCACCGGCTTCCGGCATGGTCGCCTGGACACGGCGGTGCGCCGCCGACAGCATCGAGACCCAGGACGGCAGGAAGCTGTAGGTGTCATCGGCGGTTTCGGCGTTCATCACCGCCTTGACGCCGCCGCAGTGCGCATGGCCCAGCACCACCAGGTGCTTGACGCCGAGGCCCAGAACGGCGAATTCGAGCGCCGCGCTGGTGCCGTGGTAGGTGCCTTCCTCTTCCATCGGCGGCACCAGGTTGGCGACGTTGCGGATGACGAACAGGTCGCCTGGGTCGACCTGGAACAGGATCGCCGGGTCGACGCGAGAGTCCGCACAGGCAATGACGCAAACCTCAGGCCGTTGGCCCTCGGCGACCAGGCTCTCGATCAACTGTCGGCTTGTTTCGAACGGACCCGAGCGAAACCGTCTGTAGCCGTCGAGTAGTTTTTCTATATCCCGGCTCATCCGAACTCCGCCCCCGGCTGGCTTGGCGATTCTTGCGCGTTCGTCATGGCGAGCGCCGATCAGGTCTTGAAGCGGTTCTTGGGCACGAATCCCGTCTCGGTAACCGCGCGCAGCGCACGGACCCAGACGTCGCGGTTGGGGTGCAGGCCGCCGCCTCGCGTCGCCGGAACGGCGGAAAGCCGGGCCCGGTGAAGAAGCCGCGTATCCGCGATACCGCAGTTCGGGTGGCTGCCGCCGTTGTCGGCGACCGCCTTCTCCCAGGCGGCGCGGCGCTCGGCGAAGATCGCTGGATCGTTCAGCGCGAGACAGTTGACCTCGTTCGTATTGAGGTCCGCGACGATTTCGTCGCCGTCCTCGATGAAGGCGATCGGCCCGCCAAGCGCGGCCTCAGGCCCGACATGGCCGATGACCAGGCCGACCGAGCCGCCCGAGAACCGGCCGTCGGTCATTAACGCGACGATGATGTCGCGTTCGCGGCAGAGCGCCGTGATCCGGGACGTCGAATCCAGCATCTCCGGCATGCCCGGCGCGCCGCTGGGGCCTTCGTAGCGGACAATGACGATGTCGTGGTTCTGGAAACTGTCGGGCGATTTGTCGAGAGCCTCCAAAAGCCCGGCCTCGCGCTCGAACACGCGGGCCTTGCCCCGAAAGACGTTGTCCTCCAGTCCGCCTTCGACGCCGGCGAGCTTGAGCACGGCGGAGAAGTCGGGCGACAGGTTGCCGCCGAGAATGCGGAGCCCGCCGGTCGGCTTGTAGGGCTTCTCGACCGGGTAGACGACGGTGCCGTCGGCGCGCGGATTGCCCAGGCGCGTCACCTGTTCGGCCAGGGTTTCGCCGGTGCAGGTCATCATCTCGCCGTTCAGCAGCCCGGCGTCGAGCAGTTCGCTGACGACCACCTGGATGCCGCCGATGCGGTCGATGTCGATCATTGAATAGTGCCCGTAGGGCCGCGCATCGGTAATTACCGGCACGACATGCTGCGAGAGGTGGTTGAACTCGTCGGGCGTCATGACCTCTTTCCAGAAGTCGGCGTAACCCGCCGCCCGGGCGATTTCCGGCGCATGCAGGACGACGTTGGTCGAACCGCCGATCGCCATCGCGACGATCACCGCGTTGCGGATCGAATCGCGCTGGACGATGTCGCGCGGCCGGAGGCCGTTGGCCATCATGCTCTCCAGGTAGCCGACAAGCTCGGCGGGGAATGCCTCGAGGCGGCGCACGTCGTCGGAGGCCGCGGCCACCATGTGCAGAGGTTGCATGCCAACAACGCCGATGAAGGTCTGCATGGTGTTGTAGGTGAACATGCCGCCACAGCTGCCGATCCCGGGGCAGGCGTGGAAGGCGATCTCGAACTGATGGTCCGGGTCCGGGTGGCCGGCGACCTGATAGGCGCTGACGATATCCAGCGCCTCGCCGCTGTCTGGATTCATGCCGGGATGGATGGTGCCGTCCGACATGATGATCGCCGGCTCGTTATGCTCAAGGACAGCGGCCAGCGTGCCGACCGGCGGTTTGTCGCAGGCGACGACCGCGATCACGCCGGCGAGCCCGCTCGCCGCGAGGTGTTCGCAAAGCGCATCGTTGGTGACTTCGCGGCCGATCAGCGAATACCGCATCTCGGCCGTGCCGTTGCGGATGCCGTCCGAGGTCGCGATCGTGTACTCGGGCTGAATGAGCCTGAGCTTGAGTTGATCGTCGCCCGTGCCGATGCGGCTCTTCAACTGCGCGTGGATGGCATCGACCTTGGTGACCACCCCGAGGTAACACTGGCTGTCGCCTTTCGTGCCGACGACTCCGACGGAAGGTTCGTGGATCAGCGACGGGTCCGTATCCAGTTCGCGGGCGATGCCGATGGTTTGCGCCGAACGCCCGGGATGCCGGTCGATCAGTACGATGTTGCTGTCACTCATGGCGTTCAAATCTTCTTTCAGTTGGCGCAATCGGATGGAGGTGCAGCCTATACGGCTTTTCCGGATATCCCAATATTTTCGCGCCGCACTGGACGCGGCAATCCTTGAGGCCCGGTCCATGTCTATCGCGATTGGCCATGCGGGGAACCGATTGCGAAACCACCGAACGCTGTTTTGATAACATCGTTGCGAATGTCGTCTGGGTACTGGCTCGGGGGTCGGGCAGGGGGTATGCTCCTCGCTCGTTTCCGGCACGTTTCGGGGGAGGCAAGACTATTGCTCATGCACCTCGACCCATGGCCGCCGCATGGCGGCCGCGCGCGGCCTGAGGCGCGTCACCGGCATGACCGATGACGATTTCGGCAAGCCGATCATCGCGGTGGCCAATTCCTTCACCCAGTTCGTGCCCGGCCACGTGCACCTCAAGGACCTGGGCCAGATGG
>JAYNJY010000309.1:0-3649 GCA_038110665.1 Rhodospirillaceae bacterium
AACGAGCCCGGCTCCTCGATCATGCCGGGCAAGGTCAACCCGACCCAGGCGGAAGCCCTTACCCAGGTCGCTGCCCAGGTCATGGGCAACCACGTCACCGTCACCGTCGGCGGCACCCAGGGGCACCTGGAACTCAACGTGTTCAAGCCGGTGATGGTGTATTCGCTGCTGCAGTCGACCAAGTTGCTGGGCGATGCGCTCGTGAGCTTCACCGAAAATTGCGTCAAGGGCATCAAGGCCAACGAAAAGCACCTGAAGGCGCTGACCGACGCCTCGCTGATGCTGGTCACCGCGCTCGCGCCGCACATCGGCTACGACAAGGCGGCCGAGATCGCCTTGAAGGCGCACAACGACGGCAGCACGCTGAAAGCGGCCGCGCTGGCGCTCGGCTACGTCTCGGAGGCCGACTTCGACAAATGGGCCGATCCCAAAGCCATGCTCGGGAACCGGCAGTGAGCGCCGGGGCGAAAGTCACCCTCGTCACCGGCGGCTCGCGCGGCATCGGCGCCGCCACGGCCAAGGCCTGCGCCGCCGCCGGCCACAAGGTCGCGGTCAACTACGTCGCCAACGCGGAGGCCGCCGAGCGCGTCGTCGCCGAGATCCGCGCCGCCGGCGGCAACGCCATCGCCGTCAAGGCCGACACCGCCAACGAAGCCAAGGTCGTCGCCATGTTCGAGCGCGTCGAGGCCGAACTCGGCCCCTTGACCGGCCTCGTCAACAACGGCGGCATCCACGGCCCGCGCGGGCGTCTGGATGCGCTCACCGCCGCCGAGATCGACCAGGTTCTCGCCATCAACGTCAAGGGCTGCTTTCTCTGCGCGCGCGAGGCCGTGAAACACATGTCGACCAAATACGGCGGCCAAGGCGGCGCCATCGTCAACGTCTCGTCCGGCTCGGCGCACCTCGGCGATCCCGGCGGCGGCGTCATTTACGCCGCCTCCAAGGGCGCGGTGAACTCGCTCACCATCGGGCTTTCGCAGGAGGTCGTCGGCGAAGGCATCCGCGTCAACGCGGTCGCGCCCGGCATCACCGACACCGACATGCCGCCGAAGGACAAGATCGCCACCGCCGGCTCGTTCGTACCCATGGGCCGTGCCGGCAAGCCCGACGAAATCGCCGCCGCTATCCTGTGGCTGCTTTCGGATGCCGCGAGCTACGTCTCCGGCGCCAACATCCGCGCCGCCGGCGGGCGGCTATGAGCAAGCCCGAAATCCTTTTTGACGGCCCGGCCAAGGCGCCGCTCACCATATGCCTCGCGCACGGCGCCGGCGCGCCGATGGACAGCCCATTCATGCAGGCTTTCGCCGAGGGCCTGGCGGCGCGCGGTTTCCGCGCCGCGCGTTTCGAGTTCCCCTACATGGCCGAGCGCCGCGCATCGGGCCGCAAGAAGCCGCCCGACCGGGCGCCGGTGCTTCTGGAAAGCTGGCGCGCGGTGGTTGCCCAACTCGGCGGCCCCGAACGCCTCGTCATCGGCGGCAAGTCCATGGGCGGCAGGATGGCGTCGCTGGTCGCCGACGATACCGGCGTCGCCGGCCTGGTCTGCCTCGGTTACCCGTTCCACGCACCCGGCAAGCCGCCCGGCCCGAACCGGCTCGAACACCTGGAGGCGCTCAAGACGCCGACCCTGATCTGCCAGGGCACGCGCGACCCGTTCGGCACCGTCGACGAGGTGCCGGCCTACAGGCTTTCAAAGAAAATCCGGATCGAATGGCTGGAGGATGGCGACCACAATCTCACGCCGCGCAAGAAATCCGGCCGCGACGAGGCCCAGAACTGGGCCCAGGCGCTGGATGCGATCCAGGCATTCGCCGGGCGGCTGAAGACCTAGCCGGGCACGCCGGGACTCATGGCAGGAATATGGCACGGCGCGATTCCGCAGGCAACCGAAAGCGCGCAAGCGCCCGGATGCCAAAGCCCTTCCCTGCCCGGCGGTGGCGGACTAGGATCGGCGCTATGAAGCTCGATCACGTCTCGATTCGCACGCCCGACCTGGACGCCGTCTGCGATTTCTTCTGCGAAGTGCTGGAATTGCGGCCCGGCGCGCGCCCGCCGTTCTCGTTCCCGGGCTATTGGCTCTATCACGACGACACCGCCATCGTGCACCTGATCGGTTCAGACGACCCGGAACCCCAGCCTTCGACCGGCGCCGTCGACCATTTGGCGTTCAAGGGAGATGGCGAACGCTTCGACGAGATTGTCGAACGCATCGCCGCCTCGGGCCGGCCCTACCGCACCCAGACCGTGCCCGGCGCCGGTTTGCGCCAGGTCTTCGTCACCGGGCCGCACGGTGTCGTCGTCGAACTCAACTTTCCTTCGGCGGCGTAGATTTCCGCCGCAGCCCCTCGCGGTGCAGCAGGTATAATCCGGCCGCGGTGATGATCGCCGCCCCCCACAGCGTCGTCGTCGACGGCGCCAAGTGCCAGACCGCCAGGTCGATGCCGATGCCCCACAGGATCGAGGTGTAGTTGAACGGGGCGACCAGCGATGCGTCGGCGAGCTTGAAGGCGTAGGTCATCAGGATCTGGCCGAAAGCACCGAGCACGCCGGCGACAGCCAGCATCAGCAGCACGTCGAACGGCGGCGTGCGCCACACCCAGGGCAGCGCCAAGGCGGTCAGCACCGTACCCGAGACCATGTAGTAGAACACCACCGTATAGGGGCTCTCGGTCCGCCCCAAGCTACGCAGCACCAGGATCGTCACCGCCCAGATCGCCGCCGCCGCGATCGCAACCAAGACCTCCGGGCGGATCGCGGCGGTCGGGTTCAGCGTCACCAGCACGCCGACGAAGCCGACGCAGATTGCCGCCCAGCGCCGCATGCCGACATGCTCCTTCAGCACCACCGCCGCCAGCATCGCGACGATCAGCGGCACCGATTGCGAGATCACCATGACATCGGCAAGCGGCAGGCGGACGAAGGCGTAGAAATACAGGATCGTGCTGACCACGCCGCCGAGCGAGCGCGCCGCGTGCATCCACGGCCGGTTGGTCCGGAGCACCGCCATGCCGCCGGAGTGGACGATGAACGGCACGATCACCAGGCTCGCCACCAGATTACGGATGAACGTCAACAGGATCGGGTCGTAGCCCGGACCGATCAGCTTGATGATCGTGTTCATGGTGACGAAAACGCCGGTCGATGCCAGCATCATGACGATGCCGGCAAGCGGACTTGGCTGGATGGCGCGTAGCGGGAACACGCGCCCCGCTCCGGGTTACGCGAGGGCCTGGCAGGCCGCCTGGATGCGCCTACAGGCTTCCTCGATCTCCGCCATGGATGCGGCGAAAGAAAGCCGGAAATGCGGGCTCATGCCGTAGGCGGCGCCATGCACGGCGGCGACGCCGGCCTGTTCCAGGAGATACATGACGATATCGCGATCGTCCCGCATCGCCTTGCCGTTCGGCGCCTTGCGGCCGATCAGTCTGGCGCAGTTGGGATAGGCATAGAAGGCACCCTCCGGCGTCGTGCAGGTCAGCCCGGCGCATTCGTTGAGCATGGCGACGATGCGGTCGCGCCGGACCTGGAACTCAGTCGTGCGTTCGCGCACGATCTCGTGCGGGCCGGTCAGCGCCGCCACGGCGGCCGCCTGCGAGACCGAACTCGGGTTGCCGGTGCTCTGGTTCTGCAGCTTCGACATGGTCTTGATCAG
>JAYNJY010000310.1:0-3635 GCA_038110665.1 Rhodospirillaceae bacterium
ACAAGTCGGCGCTGGACGTGCTGGTTTCGCGATTGGGCCAGGACCGCTTGGCCAATCTTTCGGAGATCGAGAAACTGTGCCTGCTGGCCGGTCCGGGTGGCGAGCTTCACGTCGAAGACGTACTCGCCGCCGTCGGCGACGGAATGGGCGATCTCCTGGAGGATTGTCTCTATGCCCTGTTCGATGGCCGGCGTGACGAGGCCGACCGCCTCATTGCCCGGGTCTTCGACGATGGCGTGCAGCCGACGCAGTTGGTCCGCCGGCTGCTCGGGCACGTCGATCGCTTGATGACGGTGCGTGCGCGTGCCGACGCCGGCGAGGCCGTGAAGCTGGCCATGGGAAAATTGCAGCCGCGCGTATTCTTCAAATACGAGCCGCGCTTCCTGCGCCAGGTTTCGTTATGGAACATGGACGACCTGGTCCGGATTCAGGAAGCGCTGGTGCGGCTCGAGATCGATTGCAAGTCGACCGGCCTGCCGGCGCAGGCGCTCTGCCAGCGCGCGGCGCTTTCGATCAGCGGCGCGGCCGGGCGTCGGAACTGATTGGCGCGACGGCGCGTTCTAGTGCCGCGACAGCATGCGTATCAGAATGTCGAGCTGGTCCATGGTTGAGAACTGCACGCTCAACGTACCACCGCGCGCCTTGTAGTCGATCTCGACCTTGAGGCCGAGGTCGCGTGTCAGGTCGCGCTCGACGGCAAGCGTATCGGCGTCCTTCTCGCGGTGCTTGGGTGATTTTTTCGCACCCGGGGTTTTTTCCTTCTGCACCAGCGCTTCGGTTTCACGGACGTTGAGGCCCTTGGCGACGACGAGTTCGGCCAGCGCCGCTGGATCGGCCGCAACCAGAAGTGCGCGCGCGTGGCCGGCCGAGAGGCGGCCATCGCCCAGCATGGCCTTTACCGAGTCTGGCAGGCCGAGCAGGCGCAGCATGTTGGCGACATGGCTGCGACTCTTGCCGATGCCGTCGGCCAGCGCTTCCTGGGTGTGGCCGAATTCGTCCTTCAGACGTTGGTAGGCCTCGGCTTCTTCGAGCGCCGTCAGGTCCTCGCGCTGCAGGTTTTCGACCAGCGCGATCTCGAGCGCCTCGGCATCGGTGAAGTCCCGCACCACGGCGGGAACCTCGTGCAGCTGTGCGAGTTGCGCCGCGCGCCAGCGCCGCTCTCCACAGATGATCTCGTAGGTGCCGGGCCGCTCCGCGTCGGGCCGCAGCACGAGCGGCTGCACGACGCCCTTTTCACGAAGCGATTGGGCGAGTTCCTTCAGCTGTTCCTCGGCGAACCGCCGGCGCGGTTGGAACCGGCAAGGATGCAGCTCGCCGACCGGGACGGTCTTCACGCCGGCGCCGCCCCCGCCGCCGGTCGGTTCCGGCGCAGTGCGATCGCCGAGCAATGCCGACAGGCCGCGGCCGAGGTTTTTTCGCTTCCTGGGGTCGGCAGCGTTCATGGGACATGTTCCCGTTCGCGATGGATGACTTCGCCGGCGAGCTGGAGGTAGGCGCGCGCACCGGCGCAATGCATGTCGTAAATCAGTACCGGGACGCCATGCGACGGCGCTTCGGATACCCTTACGTTCCTTGGAATCACGGTTTCGTATACCTTGTCGCCGAAATAGGCGCGCACGTCGTCCGCTACAGCGGCCGAGAGGTTGTTGCGCTGGTCGTACATGGTCAGCACGATGCCCTGTATTTCGAGGCCGGGATTGAACGCCGCGCGGACCTTGTCGACGGTGTTGACCAGTTGGCTGATGCCCTCGAGGGCGTAAAATTCGCACTGCAGCGGCACCAGGACGGCTTGTGCGGCAACGAGGGCGTTGATGGTGAGCAGTCCCAACGCCGGCGGGCAGTCGATCAATACGTAATCGTAGGCGCCGATTGCATGAATAAGAGCATCTTTTAATCGGTATTCGCGGCGCTCCAGATCAACAAGCTCAATCTCTGCACCGTATAAGTCGATTCCTGACGGTATGATGTCGAGTCTAGGGATGTCCGTGGACTGAACAACGTCCAAAAGCGGCGAATCTTCGATTAGTAAACTGTAAGAATTGATCTTACGCTGCGAAGATTCAATGCTCAGCCCCGTGCTGGCGTTTCCTTGCGGATCAAGATCAACGATCAGTACTTGTTGTTCGATTGCCGCAAGGGCTGTGCCCAGGTTGATCGCGGTCGTGGTCTTGCCGACCCCGCCCTTTTGATTGGCGATGGCGAGGATGCGCGTGCCGCGGCCGCGCGGCAGGATCGGTTCAAGCTTCATCGCGTCGGGCAAGATCGGTTATCTCCAGGATCGCGCCGCGGGGATCGGTAAGGCTTGGGTGCTGGCGGCAATGCATTTTCCAGTCTTTGCCGGCCGCCGTCAATTCGCGAGCCACATCTCGGCCCTTGGGAAAAAGCAAGCTGGCGCCGGGTGCGGCCAAGGGAGCGGCCAAGCCGAGTAGGCGCTCGAGCGGGGCACAGGCGCGCGCCGTCACCACATCGGCCCGGGCGCCCTCATAGGCCTCGGCCCTGCCCTGGTGCGCGGTTGCAGGAATTTCCAATAGCCGTATGATTTCATTTAAGAAAGTAGCTTTTCGTTGGTCGCTTTCGATGGCTGTGACCTGGAGCCCGCGAAAGGCCTCTCCGGCCGCGTCGGCGGCGAGGACGGCAACCACGAGGGCGGGAAAGCCGGCGCCGCTACCGATATCGATGAGCCGTGCGGCACCGGCCGGGAGCAGCGGCGCCAGCTGGGCGCTGTCGAGAAAATGCCGGCGCCACGGGTCCTGCAGCGTCGCCGGGCCGACCAGGTTGATCTTGGGCTGCCAGCGCTCGAGTTCGGCCAGGTACCGCCGCAGCCGTTCGAGGCCGGCGTCGGAAATGCCGGTCGCCGCGCGGAAAGCCTCGGCGGTCATCGGCGCGCTCTCGTCCCGGCGCGGGCGCTTACGCTTGCGGCCGTTCGATTCGGTTGCGTAACCCATCAGCGATTCTGCCCTTGCGAGCCTGTCATCGCGGCGCTTGGCCGGCTTACGCCGAAAGCCGCTCGGCGCCCAGTTCGCGGCGTTTAACGTGCGCCAGCAATAGCGTCACCGCCGCCGGCGTGACGCCGGAGATGCGCGCCGCCTGGCCGAGGCTCTCGGGCCGCGCGTGCGCCAGCTTGGTGCGGACCTCGCTCGACAGGCCCGGGACGGCGTCGTAATCGAGGTCGGCCGGCAGGCGCATGGCGGCGTCGCGGCGCAGTGCCTGGACGTCGGCTTCCTGGCGCTCAATATAGCTTTCATAGGTCGCCTCGATTTTCATCTGGCGCGCGACGGCTGGTGCCAACTCCGCCAGTTCCGGCCACAGCGCGGCGAGGCGGTCGATGTCGACGTCGGCATAGGCGAGGAGTTGCATGGCGCTGCGCCGGACGCCATCGAGCTTGATGCCGAGGCCGGCGGCATTGAGCGCCGTTGGCGACATCTCGAGGCCGCGGAGGACCGTCCGCGCGGTGTCGAGTTCCGCCGTTCTTGCCGCATGTGCGCGCCAACGGACCGGCCCGACACAGCCGACCTCGATGCCCTTGTCGGTCAGCCGCTGGTCGGCATTGTCGGCGCGCAGCCTGAGCCGGTATTCGGCGCGCGACGTGAACATGCGATAAGGTTCCTCGGTGCCGAGGGTGACGAGGTCGTCGA
>JAYNJY010000311.1:0-3628 GCA_038110665.1 Rhodospirillaceae bacterium
CGTCGATGGCCAGCTGCGCGCCCTCGGCGAACACGGCTTCCAGCTTCTTCTGGAGTTCCTCGGGCTTGTACTCGACCGGCTTTTCTGCCGGTTGCTCGGCGGGCTTTTCCTCGGGCAAGGACGGCGTTTCGGCCTTCGGTTCCTCGGCAGCCGGAGCCGCGGTCGGCGCTTCGGGCGCCCCGTTGACCGCCGCAGTCTCCGGCGCCTTGGAATCGTCGTCCTTCTTGTACGGCCCGCGCGGCTGGCCGCGATCGGCGCGGGGCTTGCGCGGCGGCTTCGCCTCGGCCGCAGCAGCGGCGGGCGGCGGGGTTTCCTTCGGCGCCGCGGGCGTCTTGACTTTCACCTGGGAGAACGCGGCGAGGGCCACGAGGGCTTCGTCGACGCTGGCGAATTGGATGGTGAGACTGACGTTGCTCATTTGTCGGTAGCTCCTTTGTTGTTGGCGAATAATGTAGCCAGTTCTTTCACACGGCGCAACAAGACTTTTTGAACCCGATCGTCCGTCGAACCGCGCCACGTCACGACGTCGATCGAAACTTTAGATTGCTTCTGCAAGGAAATCAAGCGATTTGCTGCCTGGACGTTGTTGCCCGGCACCCAATCCAATTCAAGGAAATATCCGTGGTCGGCCGAGGACAGATCGATGGCCGTGCCGGCGGTGGCAATGTTGACGCACAGCGCCTTGACGGCGCCGGATCGGAATTCTTCCTGATGGAACTCACGCTTACGTGCGGATGTCTCGCCGTTAATGACCGCGGACGGGATGCCGGCGGCGCCCAGCGCGGTCGCCAGTTTCTCCAGCGGCTCCTTGTGCCACCCGAAGACAACCGTTTGCCTGAGTAAACCATTGCCGATGGCGAATTCGATATGCGGAACAAGCGCCTTGGCTTTCGCCATCGCCACCGCGACGCGATCGTCGTGGTCGACACGCTGGTTGTCCTCCAGCCACTCGGCCAGCTGGTCGTCCGTCAGGTCCGCTGGCACCCGGAAGTCGACCGGCTGCGGCTCGACCTCAAGGAACTGGAAGTCGATGTCCTCAAGCTCCGGCGCCACTTCCTTTCGCATCCGGCGCAGCATCACGCGCGACAGGATCTCGCGCAGTTCCGGGATGTACGCGGCGCGCGTGCCGGTGATCTTGGTGTGCGTCGCATCCCAGGTGCAGTAGCGATCGCAGAAGTCGCCGTAGGCCCTGCCGACCGCGCCGAAGGCCCGCAGCAGCGGCCACAATTCCCCGGCGTGCTTGGGCGCTGGCGTCCCGGAAAGCGCCCACGTCGCCCCCGCGCGCCACGCAAAGCCCCCTTTGCCGTAGACCATCTGCGTGCGCGCGGCCTCCGGGTTCTTGGCGAAGTGCGCCTCGTCCGGGATGAACAGATCGACGGTGCCCGACAGGCCTTCCTTCCACCACGTACGCGCCCGGTCGTAGGACATGATCTTCAGGCGCGGCAGCGGGCCGCTCGAACTCGCGGTGCCAGTGTGGCACGGCGATGGCCGGGCAGTTGACCAGCACCGTCGAGGCGTTGGCCTTGTGCGCGGCCAGGATCGCCTGCGGAGTCTTGCCGACCCGCATCTCGTCGGCCAGCAGCGCATGCCGGCGCGACGCAAGGAAGTCGCGGCCGGCATGCTGGTAGGGGCGGGGAACGAGAGTCAAGCGCCCAGCACCGCTTTGCGCACCGTGTCGGGCGCGAGGTCGAACTCGACGCAGTACCACAGGAACGAGCGTTCCTTCTTGCTGCCGCTGGCAAGCCACTCGCGCGCCCGGTCCCATTCCTCGGCGGCCTCGGCCATCGCCTGTTCGCGCGTTTTCTTGACCAGCGCAATGCGGCTGGCGAAGACGGCGGCCAGGATCTCCCGGTCGGCTGCGGCGACCATCTGCTCGCCCTCGGTCACAGCACCCTCTGGCCGCGGAAGTAGGCGCGCCCGTCGAACGGGTCGACGTGGCAGAACTCGTGCCCCACGAAACGCCCGCCGCGGAACCACAGCACAGGGAACCCTTCGTGCCAGTTCACCACGTTGTCTTCGGTGTAGTGCGTGAACATGGGACTCGTGATCGGCGCCATCGTGCCGGCGTGGATGCCCCACTGGATGCCGCGCACGTTGGAGATCGGGTAGGCCTTGAGCATGTGATCGTGGCCTGTCACCATCGACACGCCCGACCACAGCACGTTGTTCTGGCCAGCGTGCATGCCGCCCTTGAATCGGTGCTTCACGATCACCTGCGGCTTCTTGTCCGGCCCGCAAATGTCGGTGCGCCAGGCGGGCAGCCACGCCTCGAAATGCTCCTTCAGCGTGAAGCCGTCCACCCCGGCGTACTCAGGCACCTTCTCCGCAAGGCGCGTCTCGAACCGGCCGTCGTGGTTGCCCATGTTCCAGATGAGCCAGTGCAGGAACGACATATTCTCGTAGTCCCGGAGTCGCTGGGCCGTGACGCCGAGTTCCGCGCCAACGGTCGGCCGCCCATCCATCTCGACGAAGGAGGAAACCGGCCAGCGGCTTATGCTCGCGCCGTCGATCGCGTCGCCATTGGAAATCAGCGCGTAGGGTTTCAGCTTCTTCGCGAGGATGACCGAAGCCTGGTGCGAGATCGAGGGCGGCAACCCCGGGTAGTAGTGCTGGTCGGTGACGACGAAGACGCACCCATCCTGCGCCGGCAGCAGTATCCGCGCGCCGTGCCGCTGGCGCTCGTAGTGCTTGTTGCGCTCCAGTGCTTCAGCTTCGCGCTTTGCGCGTGCGGCGGCCCGTTCCTTTTGACTCGGCATACTTCCCCCTACGTCGTTGTTCTTTCTTTTGTTCCCGGACGCTCGCGCGGTAGCGCCGATGATCCAGCAGGTAATGCTCGTGGTTCTCCCGTTTCCACTGCCGGGCGGCCTCTTTACGAGCCTCCAGATTCCTCGCGCGGTAACGAAGATCAGCCTTGCGGTGATCCTCGGGATCTTTGTACGGCATCAGTCCTCAGGCCGCTCCCACTTGCCGGGGAACGGGACCGAAGTGCAGTCCTTGCGCTCGGCCATCAGGGGTGCGATCGGCGTGTCGTTGATCGTCCACTGCCGCGGGCTGTGATCCTTGAACGTCTCGCGCACATGCGCGGCCACCGTCTCGCACCGCTTGATCCACTCGTCCATCGGCGCAGCTGGCGGCCGGTCGTCGGTCAGCTTGTCCAGCGCATCGGCGTCCAGGAGAATCCCGGCGCAAGCGATGACGCTGGCCAGGTGCGGCACGCGCGTCTCGGGATCACAGTCTTCGCCGTTCCACCACTTCGCCAGATGGCGGCGCAGCGCGTCGTGGTAGATCGAGGCGCGCACGCCAGCGATGCGCCAATTAAAGCGGCCGTACTTCGTGGCTCCCTCGGTGAAGGCCAAGGCGGCGGCCACCGTCACGATGTCGGGCACGAGGCCCATCGCGAGCTTCTTGGAGCCGATCGCATCCTTGGGGTTGGTTTCCTTGCCCGCGCCTTGCGCGTCGTGGCTGGCCATCTCGAACAGGAGTCTACCCTTTCATTAACCGCTTATTGAGATAGATCGCGAGGAAACACCCGAGCGTCCCGCCGATGCCGTTGGTGACGCCAAGCCACAGTGTATCCGCTTTTACGATGAGCACCACCAGGAGCACGTCGCCGACGCCCATCGCGATG
>JAYNJY010000312.1:0-1764 GCA_038110665.1 Rhodospirillaceae bacterium
TGAGTGGCCCCAAGGGTACGCTGGTGATGTTCATCTGCAACCACTGCCCCTACGTCAAGGCCGTGGCCGAGCGCCTGGTCGCCGACGTCAAAGCCTTGCAGGCCAAGGGGATCGGCGCCATCGCGATCATGCCGAACGACCCGGAATACAACGCCGAGGACTCGTTCGAGAACATGCAGGCGTTCGCCGCCCACCACGGTTTCACCTTTCCCTACGTAATCGACGAGACCCAGGCCGTGGCGCGCGCCTATGATGCCGTATGTACGCCGGATTTCTTCGGCCTCGACGCCTCGCTCGGCCTGCAATACCGCGGCCGGCTTGATTCCTCGGGCCGCAATCCCGCCCCCGCCGACGCCCGGCGCGAACTGCTGGAGGCCATGACTCGGGTCGCCGAAACCGGCCACGGACCGGCCGAACAGACGCCCTCCATGGGCTGCTCGATTAAGTGGCGGAAGCCTGCCGTCTAGGCCGAAAGGCGCGCTCGCGGCTTGTTTCCGGCGCGGCCTGCAAGTAAGGTGTGCCGCCATTTTTCGGCAGACGCCCTAGAAGACGACCAATTAGAGGAATAACCGTGGCCGACGAACAAGACGTCCTGCTCCGCGAGATCGACGAGGACCTCAAGCAAGAGCGCCTCGCCCAGCTCTGGAAGACCTATGGCAACTATGCCATCGCCGGCGCGCTCGTGCTGGTGCTCGGCGTCGCCGGCACCAAGGGCTGGCAGAGCTACCAGTTGAGCCAGCACCGCGCCGAAGGCGAACGCATGGCCAAGGCGCAGCGCCTGATCGACCAAGGCAAGCCGAAGGACGCCTTGACCGAACTCCAGGCCTTGGCCGGCGACGCCGGCAAGGGCTACGCCATGCTGGCCCGGTTCCGGGCCGCGGCGCTCACCGGCAAGGACGGCGACCCAGCCAAGGCCGCCGGCATGTACGCGGCCATCGCCGACGACGGCGGCGTTTCCGGGCTCTACCGCGACCTCGCCGTCGTGCTCGGCGCGTTGCAGGAACTCGAAGGCGGTGGCAAGGGCGGCCCCCTGGTCGCGCGCGCCGCTGAAGTCGCCAAGGGTACCGGGCCCTGGCGCTTCAACGCCCGCGAGGTCGGCGCGCTGGCCGCGCTCGGCGCGGGCGACGCCAAGGCGGCTGGCGCCATCTTCAAGGAACTGTCCGAAGCGGCCTCGGCGCCCGGCGGCGTCAAGGCGCGCGCCACCGAAATGCTGAAGATCACCGGAATCAATTGACGCGCGCACCAGGATCGATTCGAATGACCGCCATGCCGCCAATCGAAGCCATCCGCCGGAAGCGCTGGCCCAGCCTCGTCCTGGCGGTGCTGGTGCTGGCCAGCCTTGGCGGCTGCACCAAGATCGGCGAGACCTTCGACCGTTGGCGCGGCAAGGGCCCGCAACCGCCGCTGCCCGGCGAGCGCATCTCGGTGCTGACCAACGACCGCTCGCTCTCCGCCGACAAGGAACTGGCGAACGCCCAGATCGTCCTGCCGCAGCCGACGCCGAACGCGTCCTGGCCGCAGTCCGGCGGCTTTCCGAACCACGCCATGCACCACATCAAGGTGCGTGACGCCCTGGTCAAGACCTGGTCGGTCGACATCGGCGAAGGCGCCGACGACGAGGAGCGCCTCAACGGCACGCCCGTGGTCGCCGACGGCGTCGTCTACGCCATGGACGCGGCCAGCACGGTCAGCGCCTACGTCGCCACCGACGGCAAACGGCTGTGGCGCGCGGACCTGGCGCCGAGCAACGACAAGGGTCATATC
>JAYNJY010000312.1:1774-3618 GCA_038110665.1 Rhodospirillaceae bacterium
CCTCGCCGTCGACGGCGACCGGCTCTATGCCACCACCGGCTTCGCTGAAGCGGTGGCGATGGAGGCCAAGACAGGCAAAGTGGTCTGGCGCAAGAACCTGGGCGCGCCGATGCGCTCCGCGCCGACCGTGCGCGGCGGCAGGCTCTATGCCATCACCATGAACAACCAGCTGTTCGCGCTCAACGCCAAAACCGGCGATACCCTGTGGCAGCACCGCGGCCTGCCCGAAACCGCCAGCGTGCTCGGCGGCGCCAGCCCGGCCGTCGACCAGGGCGTCGTCGTCGTGCCCTACACCTCCGGCGAACTGATCGCGCTCAAGGTCGAGAACGGCGGCGTGCTGTGGCAGGATTCGCTCACCGCCGCCCGGCGTACCGACGTGGTCTCGAACCTCGCCGGCATCCGCGGCCGGCCCGTGATCGACCGCGGCCTAGTCATCGCCATCTCCAACGGCGGTGTCATGGCGGCCATCGACATCCGCACCGGCCAGCGTGTCTGGAGCCGCGAGATCGCCGGCATCGAGAGCCCGTGGGTCGCCGGCGACTACATCTTCGTGCTGACCAACGAGTCCGAACTCGCCGCCATCTCGCGCAAGGACGGCCAAATCCACTGGGTGCACGGCCTGCCCCGCTTCGAGGATCCGGAAGACAAGAAGGATCCGATCGTCTGGACCGGCCCGATTCTGGCGAGCGACCGGCTGATCGTCGCCGGATCGAACGAGGAAGCCCTCGCCATTTCGCCCTATACCGGCCGCATCCTCGGCGCCCAGAGCATGCCGGACCGCGTCACCGTCGCCCCCGTGGTCGCCGACGGCGCCGTCTACTTCCTGGCCGACGACGCCGAACTCGTCGCCTATCGCTGAACGGTCGGGCCACGGCCCGGCCGCGTGAGACCGCCATGCCGCTCACCGTCGCCATCATCGGTCGTCCGAACGTCGGCAAGTCGACGCTGTTCAACCGCCTGACCGGCAAGCGCCACGCCATCGTCGACGACACGCCAGGCGTCACCCGCGACCGGCGCGAGGGCGACGCGCGCATCGGCGATCTCACGTTCCGGCTGATCGACACCGCCGGCCTCGAGGACGCCGACGACGCCTCGCTCGAGGGCCGCATGCGGCACCAGACGGAACAGGCCGTTGCCGAGGCCGACGTGGCACTGTTCATGATCGACGCCCGCGCCGGACTGACCCCCGTGGACGAGCATTTCGCGCAGTGGCTGCGCGCCCAGAAGACCCCAGTGATCCTGCTCGCCAACAAGTGCGAGGGCAACGCCGCCGAGGCCGGACGCATGGAGGCCTATCGCCTCGGCCTAGGCGATCCGCTCGCCGTCTCGGCCGAACATGGCGGCGGCCTGGTCGACCTGTTCGACGCCCTCGCCGCCTACGAGGACGCACACGTACCAGGCCCAGCCGGCAACGCCGCCGGCAGCGAAGGCGAAGGCGAGGACGCCGACACCCGGCCGTTGACGATGGCCATCGTCGGGCGGCCCAACGTCGGCAAGTCGACCATGGTCAACCGACTCTTGGGCAAGGACAGGATGCTGACCGGCCCGGAAGCCGGCATCACCCGCGACGCCATCACCATCCCATGGAACTACAAGGGCCGTGAGGTGCGACTCGTCGACACCGCCGGCATGCGCCGGCGCGGCAAGATCGAGGAGAAACTCGAAATCCTCTCGGTGCAGGACTCGCGCCGCGCCGTGCAGTACGCCGAGGTCGTGGTGCTGGTGCTCGATTCCAATGCCATCCTCGACAAGCAGGACCTCACCCTGGCCCGCCAGGTCGTCGAGGAAGGCCGCGCGCTGCTCATCGCCGTCAACAAGTGGGACGTCGCCGAGGACAGGAAAGC
>JAYNJY010000313.1:0-3609 GCA_038110665.1 Rhodospirillaceae bacterium
TCGCGGCCGCGGGTGCCGCCGAGATCGACGCTCGCGGACCCGTCGGACGGGGCCGAAAATGGCGTCAATGCCGCCACGGCGCGTTTGCCGAGCGCGGCTTCCCACTCCGCTTCGTCCAGGAACAAGGTTGCCGGCGGCACCGGACGGTAGACGGTGGCATCGTCGCTGGTCTTGCCGGCGACCTCGAGGCGCGCCTGGAAATACTCGACGATAAGCTCAAGACGCGCTTCCAACGCGCCCGCCACGTCCTGGTCAAGCACGACCATGGCCTCGGGCAGGTAGTCGAACAGTGTCACCAGATCGGCGTGGTAGAGCGGCAGCCAGTGTTCCATGCCGATCATACGTTCGCCGGCGGAAACCGCCTCGTAGAGTGGATCGTCGGCGCCCGAGGCCCCGAACATGGCGCGATAGCCGGACCGGAAGCGCGAAATCGCGTCGGCGTCGAGAAGCACCTCGCTGACCGGTCCGAGCAGCAGCGCCTTGGGCGGCACGGCATCGGCGAGCGAGCGTTGGCTCGCCGGGTCGAACGGCCGCATGGTCTCCAGTTCGTCGCCGAAGAAATCCAGGCGAAGCGGCGCTTCGGTGGCCGGCGGGAAGACGTCGACGATACCGCCGCGCATGGCGAACTCGCCGGGTTCCATGACGGTCTCGGCACGCCGGTAGCCGGCGTGGTCGAGGGCGCGGATCATCTCCCCGGGGTCGATGCGTGCGCCGGCCTTGAGTTCGACCGTCGTCGCGGCCAGCACCGTCGGTGCCGGCACGCGCTGCAACACACCGGAGACGGTCGCCAATATGATCCGACCACCCTTTCCGGCATCGCCCGCGAGGCGGCCGAGGCATTCGAGCCGGCGTCCGACGATGCCCGAGTTAGGTGATACCCGGTCGTAAGGCAGGCAATCCCAGGCCGGGAACTGGAGACATGCCAGGTTGGGTGCGAAGAACGCCAACGCCGCTGCCGTCTGCGCCAGCACGCGGTCGTCCGGCGCGACGAACAGCACGTCGCCGCCGCTTTCGGCAAGGCGCGCCAGCGCCAGCGCCTCCGCGCCGTTGGGCACGCCGCCCAAAGTGGTGCGGGTGCCGGTTGCCAGGGCTGGGATGTTGATCATTTCGCGTTGTTGAAACGGATCAGGGCGGCCATCAGGGCGTTGTCGTGGCGCGCCGGCGGCGCTTCCTTGGCCGTGACCCAGTTGTAGATGTCGTTGTCGCTCTCCAGGAGCAATGCTTCGAAAGCCGCCATGTCGCTCTCGGCCAGGCCTGCAACGTGCTCGGCGGCGAAGCGGCCGAGCAGGAAGTCGTTTTCCTTCATGCCGCAATGCTGGGAGCGGAACAGCAGTCGTTTTCGGCGCGCGTCCATGGCTGATCTGTCCGGTCTTGGCGGGGCTTCGCCGCGGGCGGAATTTTCGCGTTGCCAGTTGTTGCGAGGGGCCTACGATATACTGGCTCTGTCCGTTGTCGGCAAGTGTGGGGAAATGCGCCCGGAAGTCCTATTCCCGCTGTTCCGTCCCGTGACCGCGCTCAAGGGGATCGGGCCGCGCATGGGCAAGCTGGTGGAGAAGCTGGCCGGCGCCCATCTGGTCAACCTGCTCTGGCACCTGCCGATCGGGCTGATCGATCGCCGCCACGCGCCCAAGATCGCCGATGCCCGGCCCGGCGAGATCGCCACCATCACGCTCCGCGTGCGCCAGCACCGCAAACCGCCGAACAAGCGTATGCCCTACAAGATCATCTGCGGCGACGACAGCGGCGAGATCTCGCTGGTGTTCTTCCATGCGCACGAGGACTACCTGGTAAAAACGCTGCCCGAGGGCGAGCTTCGCGTCGTCAGTGGTATCGTCGACCATTTCAACGACGAAGTGCAGATGACCCATCCCGACCACATCGGCACCCTGGACGAATTGGAAAAGCTCAAGACCGTCGAGCCGGTCTATCCGCTCACTGCCGGGCTCACCCTCAAGGTGCTCGGCCGCGCCGTCGAGGGCGCGTTGGCCGCGGTGCCGGAACTGCCGGAATGGGCCGATGCGTCGTTCGTTCGCAAGAACGCCTGGCGGCCGTGGAAGGAGGCTTTGCTGGCCGCGCACCGGCCGGAAAGCGAGGCTGATCTGTCGCCGGCGAACCCGTTTCGCGCCAGGCTCGCCTACGACGAGCTGCTGTCCAATCAGGTTGCCCTGGCGCTGATCCGCCGCCACATGCGCAAGGCGCGCGGCCGCAAGGTGCAAGGCTCCGGCGCGCTCAGGGCGCGGGTCTCGCATGTGCTGCCGTTCGAACTGACGGCGGCGCAGAAGCAAGCTCTCGACGAAATCGGCGCCGACCTCGCTTCCGACATGCGCACGCTGAGACTGCTGCAGGGCGACGTCGGGAGCGGCAAGACGGTAGTCGCCCTGATGGCCATGCTGATCGCGGTCGAGGCCGGCGCCCAGGCGGTAATGATGGCGCCGACCGAAATCCTGGCACGCCAGCACCTCGCGACCATCGAGCCCTTGGCCAAGGCGGCCGGGCTCCGCATCGTCGTGCTGACAGGGCGCGAACGCGGCAAGGCGCGCGAAAGTGCGCTCGAGGCGCTGGCGTCGGGGGCCGCGCAACTCGCCGTCGGTACCCATGCGCTGTTCCAGGACGATGTCGAATACAAGAACTTGGCGCTCGCCGTCATCGACGAGCAGCACCGTTTCGGTGTCCACCAGCGCCTGACGCTGGCCGCCAAAGGCCACGCTGTCGATGTCCTGGTGATGACGGCGACGCCGATCCCGAGGACGTTGATGCTGACGGCCTACGGCGACATGGACGTCTCGCGTCTGATGGAGAAACCGCCCGGCCGCCAGCCGATCAAGACCGTCACCATCCCGCTCGACCGCCTCGGCGAGATGACTCAGGCGATCGGCCGCGCCCTGGCGAAAGGCGAGAAGGTCTATTGGGTGTGCCCGCTGGTCGAGGAATCCGACACCCTCGACGTAGCCGCCGCCGAAGCCCGCCACGCGCAGCTCGCCGAGACCTTCGGTGCGCGCGTCGCGCTGGTGCACGGGCGCATGAAGGGCACGGAGAAGGATCGGGTCATGGCGGCCTTCGCCGGCACCGGCGCCGATATTCTGGTGGCGACCACGGTGATCGAGGTGGGAGTCGACGTGCCGAATGCCACCGTCATGGTCGTCGAGCACGCGGAACGCTTCGGCCTCGCCCAGTTGCACCAGTTGCGCGGCCGCATCGGCCGCGGCGACAAACCGTCCTCCTGCATCCTGCTCTATGCCGCGCCCTTGACCCAGACAGCCCGGGCGCGGCTCCAGGTGATGCGTGAGACCGATGACGGTTTCGTCATCGCCGAGGAAGACTTGAAGCTGCGTGGCGCCGGTGAGCTTCTCGGCACCCGCCAGAGCGGCATGCCGGAATTCCTGATGGTCGACATTCACGCCCACGCCGAGCTCCTCGCCGCAGCCCGCGACGACGCGGCGCTGCTGCTGGAACGCGATCCCGAATTGAAGGGCGAGCGTGGCCAGGCTGTGCGGAACCTGCTCTATCTGTTCGAACGTGACGCCGCTGTGCGTTACCTGCAATCCGGTTAAGGACCCCTCTCATGCCCAATCTTTCCGTCGATCTCTACTGGTCAATGCGCAGCCCTTA
>JAYNJY010000314.1:0-222 GCA_038110665.1 Rhodospirillaceae bacterium
GTCGTAGGCTTTATGTGCCATATATGCTCGGCAGCGCCGTTGGCTCCCGGCGCGGGCACGCTATTCGACATTGTGAATAGGCTTCGAAACGGTACCGATCCACGACGATTCGGATTGGCGCCGTTGGTCTCTGTTTGCGTTTGTAATGGCCGGGTCGAGCCCGGGGGACGGAAAGGCGGGCCAGGGGGTGACGTAGTAAGGAGTAGCGGGAAATACCTACCC
>JAYNJY010000314.1:232-3590 GCA_038110665.1 Rhodospirillaceae bacterium
TCTCCGCGTTATCTTTTGGGCTCAGTTCTCGCCGACCTCGCGGAGCTGCGTCGGAGGCCTTTCCGGCGCAAGTTCCTCGGCCGGGGTTTCGTCCTCGAAGTGCAGCGCCTCGATCTTCTCGCCGGTCTTGGAAATCTTCTCGGTCGAGATGCGAATCTCGCGGATGTCCTTGTTGGCCTGCTCGAAGTGGCTCTGCAGGTTGTCGACGCGCTTATCGAGACGCGCCACGTCGTCGAGCATCTTGACCACCTCGGCCTGGATGACGCCGGCCTGCTCGCGCATCTTGGCGTCCTTCAAGACGGCGCGCACGGTATTGAGCGTCGCCATCAGCGTCGTCGGCGAGACGATCCACACACGCCTGCGGTAGCTCTCCTCGACGGTGCCCTGGAAGCTCGCGTGCAGTTCGGCGTAGACGGCTTCGGAGGGCAGGAACATCATCGCCGAGTCGGCGGTCTCGCCGGCGACGATGTATTTCTCGGCGATGTCCTTGACGTGTTTCCTCACGTCGGCGTCAAAGGCGCGCCCGGCGATCTTGCGTTGCTCGTCGGTCTCGGCGTTGCGGAGCGCCTGGAAGCTCTCCAGCGGAAACTTGGAATCGATGACGATCGAGCCCGGCGGGTTCGGCAGTTTCAACACGCAGTCGGCGCGCTTGGCGTTGGAGAGCGTCACCTGGAAATCGTAGGCCGACGGCGGCAGCGCCGCCGTCACCAGGTCGCGCAGCTGGATCTCGCCGAAGGCGCCGCGGCTCTGCTTGTTGGAAAGAATATCTTGGAGCCCGACCATCTGCTGGCTCAAGCCGGTGATGGTCTGTTGCGCGCGGTCGATGACGGCGAGGCGTTCGGCCAGGTGGCGCAGGTTCTCGCCGGTCTTCTCGGTGTGCTGCTGCAGGCCGTCGCCGACGCGGCGCGAAAGCTGTTCCAGGCGCTGGCTCAGGCCGCTTTCCGATTGCTGCACCCGGCCGGAAAGTTCGGCCTGCGACGTCGCCATGCGCTCGGCCAGGTCGCCCTGGTGGCGGGCGAGCGCCTCGGTCATCTGCGCCAGGCGTTCGAGCGTCTCGGCACTCTCGCGCCGGGCCCTGCCGGCGGCGAGCGCCAGTGCCACCAACAGCGCGACGGCCACGGCCAAGCCCGCCGCCAGCGCGATCAACCCCTGTTCGCTTTGCAAAAAAGCCGCCATGATGCCGCCTTAAAAGGACCATAATGGCCACGTAGTGAATATTGAGACAGCTTGCCCGAGGCACCCGCGGAAGGCAAACCGACGACCGAAACGGAAGGAACGACAGATGCACCACCGCCCCTATGCCAGGCTCGGCGCTCGGACATTGAGCGGCACGCTGCTCGCCGGCTGGCTCGCCGCCGGACCGGTGCTGGCGGCCGAGACCGTCTCCGGCCTGGGCCAGCGGAGCGACCTCGCCATCACCGTCTACGGCACGGCTTAGGCCTGATCGCCGACCGACGCCAGGTCGAATTGTCGAAGGACGTCAATGCCTTGGGGCTCGAAGGGCTGAGCCCGGCGTTGATCCAGGACAGCCTTCTCGCGGGCTTCGACAAGGGCGCCCGCGTCACCGCCATCACCACCAGTCGGACGCGCTCGAGCGGCCGCGACGTGATGAAGGCGAACCTCGGCACGCCCGGCCATCTTGTGCGTGTCCATCCCGTCACCGGCGCCGACGTGCTGGTGCCGGCTACGCTGATATCGCTCGACGGCGGCGTGATCGCGCGAATCGGTGGCAAGGTCTTGCTCAACCCGGAAGGGCGCTAGGCCTTCGACGGCCTGCCGCCGGGCTTCGCCGCCCAGCCCGCGACCGGCCCGGCCATGACGCTCGCCGTCGCCGTCGACGCAGCCGGCCCGCGCACGCTCGAACTGCGCTATCTCACCGACGGGCTCAAGTGGCGCCCTGCCTACACCGCCAAATGGTCGGAGGCCGACGGCCAGCTTGCGCTCAACGCCTGGGCCGTCGTCGACAATTCGACCGGCACCGATTTCACCGGCGCCTGGCTCCGGCTCGTCGCCGGCCAGGTCAACCGCCAGAGCGCGCCGATGCCGCCCAGGCCGATGGCGCGCGCCATGAAGGCCGAGGGCGCCATGCTCGCCGCCGACACCGGTCCGCCCGCGCGCGAGGCCCTCGGCGGCTACCACCTCTACCGCCTGCCGGTCACCGTCGATCTCGCCGACGGCACCAGCCAGCAGGTGCCGCTGCTCGCCGAGATCAAGGTCAAGGCCGAGCGCAAGCTGGTCAGCGAGGGCTATCCCCAGGCCCACGGCCAGGCGCGCGGCGACGCCGATCCGACGCACCCGCTGGTCCGGCTCGATTTCACCGCGCCGGGCGGCGACAAGGCCGAGCCCTTGCCCGCCGGCACGGTCCGGCTCTATGGCCGCGACCGGCTGGGTAAGGCGCAGTTTCTCGGCGAGGACCGCATCGACGACACGCCGCGCGGCGCCAAGGCGAGCTTGGATGCGGGCCGCGCCTTCGACGTCACCGTGGCGCGCGCGCAGACTGCGTTCCACCGCGAGTCGCGCCAGGTGTTCGAGAGCGGGCACCGCATCACCGTCCACAACGGCGGCCTGCGCCCGGCGGCGGTCGAGGTGCTCGAGGCGATCCCCGGCGACTGGACGATCCTCGATTCCGACCGCGCGCATGAGCGTAGCGGCGGCCGCGCGCGCTGGCTTGTCGAGGTCGCCGCCGGCGCCGACGCCATCCTCAACTACCGCGTCCAGGTCAGGAACTGAGTCAGCCGAGATCGACCGCCGCATAGGGTTGCGACCCGGGCCGGCCGGGGCAGAACTTCCAGACCGGCCGGACGCCGGCGAGCGTCGGATCGGGCAGCGCCAGCAGGCTCGACGACACCGTGCCGAAGCCGTAGTCGGTCGAGATGTTCATGGCGCCGCCGGAATCGGCGCCCGCCTCGCGCTCCTCGGAGGCCATCAGCGCCTCCCAGCCGAACCAGTCGTCGGCGCCGGGGTCCGGTACCGGCGCGGCGCGGAAGCGGGGCAGGTGGTGGCGCACGCGCTCGGAGGTGGCGATGTCGTTCAGTTCGCCCGCCGTGATCATCGAGAGGCCGTCCGGGATCGGATGCTTCTCGACGCTCTCGCCGTCGGAGCGGATCCAATGGGCCGACCTGGCGTCGGCGACGACCAGGTTGAAGCTACGGAAGCTGGTCGGCTCGATCTGGGCCAGCGCCTGGGCGGCGACGCGGGCCTCGGCGTGGTCGACCGCCTCGCGCGGCAGCTCGCCGCGCGAGCGCTTGCCGGCTGCGGGCCGGAGCGAGCCGCGCCGGTTCAGTATGGCGGCGGCGACGCCATCGTCGCAGAGCGCCATCCAGGTGCCGCCGGCCTCGATGTCGCGTCCGGCTATGAC
>JAYNJY010000315.1:0-3584 GCA_038110665.1 Rhodospirillaceae bacterium
GTTACCGCCCGCCGTGCGTCGGCGGCGTTCTGAGAACCGGCACGGCAGCATGACGTTTTCGAGCACGTTGAGATAGGGCACCAGGTTGAACATCTGGAAGATGAAGCCGATGTTGTCGGCGCGGAAACGGTCGCGCCTTGCGTCGGAAAGCGCGGAGACGGCCTCGCCCAGGATGCGCACCTCGCCCGTTTCCGGCGCGAGGATGCCGCCCAGGAGATTGAGCAGCGTCGACTTGCCGCTGCCGCTCGGGCCGGCGACGAACACCCGTTCGCCGGCCTCGATCCGCATGTCCGCGATGTCGAGCGCCCAATCGCCGCGGCCGTTCCAGCGAAACCGCACCTGGGAAAGGGAGATCGCTGTTTCGGTCATCGGGATGGCGCGCTCGGATGGATGTGGTCAGAAATCGAAACGGTGATGCTGCGGCGTCAATGTGGCCGCATTCTGTCCGCGTGGCGAGATCGCCTGGACGGTGAGCTTCTGCGTCGAAGGGAATACGGCGAAAATCTGAACGTCGAGCGGCGAGGCCGCGGCGGGATTGGCGCACTGGAAATGATAGTGGGCATGGAACTCATTGTGCCCACCCTCGGCTTCCTTGCCTTTTTCGTGCTTGTGTTCACCTTCCTTGGCCTCGTGTTTGTGCCCGTGACCTTCTTCGCCCTCGGCGTGGACGGCCACTTCCGCCTCTTTCAGCTTGCATCCAGCAGCGGCCGGAAAACGGAACAAGCTGGCGCCATCCTTAAGCTTCTTGATCGCCGCGTCAACGGCGCGACGGTCCGCGTCGGTCTTGGCGGCGTGTTCGAAGCCGACGATGTCGTCACCGGGCACCTCCAACTCGATCTCCACTTCGTCTTTTTCCTGGGCCAGATTGAGCTTGCCGGCACCGTGTTCATGCGCGCCGTGCTGGCGTTCCGCCGCTTGGGCGGTGAAAGAGGTAACGAGCCCGACCAGGGCCAGATATGCGAGCGTTTTCATGATGATCCCTTTGGAGTTGGCGGCTTCCGATGGCGTGCGATGTTATAATATAACAAATCTCAGTTTGCCGCAAAGAGAATCACGACATGCCGATGCGCATCGACCGAATGGTCGCCAGCCTATTCCTTGTAAGGCTCGATCCTGACGCCTTCGAGCGTGTATCCGGCGGAAAAGCTGCCGGCGCCGTCGACGTAATTGAGTTTCTGCTCGACGCGCTCCGTCTTCAGCCGGCCGGTAACCCAGACCGGATCATAGAGCCCCTTGGCCGTGTATGGCTCCTTCAGGCGGACCAACACCATCTGGTTGACCGGTGGCGGCGGCACGTGGATGCAGGCGCCGAGGTACGGCACCAGGAGGAAATTCGAGATCGCCAGCCCTTGCATGTCGAACGGCAGCGCATAACCGGGCAACCGCACGGCCTGGCCGTCAAGGTCGCCGACGACTTCCTCGTTGCGACGCTCGAACTCGACCATCACGCGCTCATAGCGTTGCAACAGGCCCTCGACATCTAGGCCTTCCTTCTTGAGCTTGTAGGTCAACTCGATGTTGTCCTCGTAGCGCGGATCGACCTTCGATATCTCGCCGCGCGCGATCCGTGCGCGAATGGCGACGAGCATGTCGACCTCCTCGCGCTGGCTCGGCGAAAGGCCGACCAAAGGGTCTTCCAGGCGCGGCGCCTTGGGGATGAGGTCATCCCAGGTGATGGTCCTAGGGCCCTCCGCCGCCGACAACTGGGCGGGCAGGGTGAACCAGAACAAGGCGAGGAACGCTATCGCTTTCATGGTGGTCAGGACCGGATTGCGGTTCGGCGAGGAGCAGAAGATGTTATAATATAACAGATTGTATTGAATGCAACACCGATCCGGTCGGCGGGCTAGCCGCCCATCAGGTCAGGGCCGAGCGCCCAGGCGACAGTCCAGCCGCCGCCGTTGTCGCCGCGTTCCAGGCAGGCGACGGTACCGGGCTGGAAGTGCACCACGCTCTCATCCTCGTTGCCGGTGACCAGCCGTGCCACCAGTTTGCCGACCAGCGGAAGGTGGCTTACCACCATGGTGTCGTCGGTCCACTGCTCGGCCGCGCGAACCACGGGCTCGGTCGGATCGTTGGGGCTGAGGCCGTCGAGCGCCTCCTCGACCAGGCGACCGGGCCCCAAGGTCTCGGCGTAGATCAAGGCCGTCTGCGCCGCCCGGGTCTTTCCGGAATGGATGATGCGGCCGATCTTCGGGCGTGTACGCGCCAGGAACGACGCCATCCGCGCAACGTCGCGCCGGCCGGTCTCGCTCAGGGGACAGTCCGGATTCTCGTCTATCGGCACCGCGAGGCCATGTCGGACGATGTAGAAATGCATGTCGGTAGCATAACCGAAATTTCAGCCGAGGTGGCGGAAATCGGCCGGTGTCAGCACGTAGCGGCCGAAGCCGGCGATGCCGCGATGGCTGTCCTCGATCTTGACCATGCCGAGCGACTTGAGCACACGCACGGAATGCTCGTTGCCGTCCATGGCGATGGCGTGGATGACCTTGAGGCCGAGCGGCCCGAACCCCTCGGCCACGCAGGCGCGTGCCGCCTCGCCGGAAAGGCCTTGGCCCCACCACGGCCGGACCAGCATGTAGCGCAGCGTATAACCGCCGGCGGTCTCGCGAAACCAGAGCCCGCATTCGCCTATCATCTCGCCGTCGCCGCCCTTGAGCGTGATCGCGCGTACGCCGAAGCCGTCCTTGGCGAAAGCCGCCTGGTAATCGGCGAACAACTGGTTGGCCTCGGCGGCGTCGAGGGCGCCCCGGTGCATGCGCGCGGTCAGGCCGGCATCGCCGTGGATGCGACGAAACGTGGTGCGGTCTTCCTCGCCGAAGGGGCGGAGCAGGAGCCGTTCCGTGGTGATCTGGGTCATGGTCTTCATTCCAAACAAAAAACGCGGCGTTCTTTCGAGCGCCGCGTTCGAAAACCTGTTTTTCGGGCAGGTCAGGACGATACGGCAGCCACCATGGCTTCCGCGATTCGTCGCTCGCCCTCGTCATCGCCTTCGTTGGCGGACTTGAGCCGGGCTTCGGCCTTGGCCGGGTCGATGTCGGAAACCGGCATCGCTTCCTCGGCGAGCACCGTGCAGCGATCCGGTGAAACCTCGCAGAAACCGCCGGCGACGAAGATACGGGTGCCGACCTTGCCGCCCTCATGGATGTCGATGACGCCGGGGCGGACCTCGGCGATCAGCGGCGAATGGCCCGGGAGCACACCGAGGTCGCCCTCGGCGCCCGGCACGACGACCATCTCGACCGGCTGCGATGTGACCAGACGCTGCGGCGAGACCAGTTCGAATTCGACCGTATCGGCCATGGGGCGCTCCCGTTTCTATAGGTTGCCGGCGCCGCTTAGGCGGCCTCGGCGGCCAGTCGCTTCGCCTTGTCGAGCACTTCTTCGATGGTGCCGACCATGTAGAAGGCGGCTTCCGGAATGTGGTCGTACTCGCCGTCGACGATGCCCTTGAAGCCCTTGATGGTGTCTTCCAGGTTGACGAACACGCCCGGCGAACCGGTGAACACTTCCGCCACGTGGAACGGCTGCGACAGGAAGCGCTGGATCTTGCGGGCGCGGGAGACGGTGAGCTTGTCCTC
>JAYNJY010000316.1:0-3566 GCA_038110665.1 Rhodospirillaceae bacterium
CCTGGCCGGTTTCACCAAGCGCACCGAAAGCGTCTACGACCCGTTCGGCGCCGGCCATTCCTCGACTTCGATCTCGGCCGGCCTCGGCATGGCCGTGGCGCGCGACCTGATGGGCCGCGACAACCACGTCATCTGCGTCATCGGCGACGGCTCGATGACCGCCGGCATGGCCTACGAGGCGATGAACAACGCCGGCTCCATGGATGCCAAGCTGATCGTCATCCTCAACGATAACGACATGTCGATCGCGCCGCCGGTCGGCGCCTTGAGCGCGTACCTCTCGCGCCTGATCTCGTCGAAGCAGTTCCGCTCCATGCGCCACTTCGCCAAGGAGCTGGCCAAGAAGTTCCCGCGCCAGCTTGAGGAGGCGGCGAGCAAGGTCGACGAATACGCGCGCGGCATGGTCACCGGCGGCACCATGTTCGAGGAACTCGGCTTCTACTACGTCGGTCCCGTCGACGGCCACAACCTGGAACACCTGCTGCCGGTGCTAAAGAACCTGCGTGACGATCCGGAGAAGGGCCCGGTTCTGCTGCACGTGGTCACTGAGAAGGGCCATGGCTACGAACCGGCCGAGCAGTCCGCCGACAAGTACCACGGCGTCAACAAGTTTGACGTCGTCACCGGCAAGCAGCACAAGCCGATCGCCAACGCGCCGAGCTACACCGGCGTGTTCGCCAAGGCGCTGAAGGCCGAGGCCGAGGTCGACGACAAGATCGTCGCCATCACCGCCGCTATGCCGGGCGGCACCGGCGTCGACAAGTTCTCCGAGCGCTTCCCCGAACGCAGCTTCGATGTCGGCATCGCCGAGCAGCACGCGGTCACCTTTGCCGCCGGCCTGGCGACGGAGGGCTACCGGCCGTTCGCCGCGATCTATTCGACCTTCCTGCAGCGCGCCTACGACCAGGTCGTGCACGACGTCGCGATCCAGCACCTGCCGGTGCGCTTCGCCATCGACCGCGCCGGCTACGTCGGCGCCGACGGCAACACGCATTGCGGCGCCTTCGACCTGCCGTATCTCTGCACGCTGCCCGGTTTCGTCGTCATGGCGCCGTCCGACGAGGCCGAACTCATGCACATGACCGCGACGGCGGCGCAGATCGACGACGGCCCGAGCGCGATCCGCTATCCGCGCGGTGAGGGCATCGGCGTCGAACTGCCGGCGCGCGGCACGCCGCTCGCCATCGGCAAGGGCCGCATCGTCCGCGAGGGCTCGTCCGTTGCCATCCTGGCGCTCGGCGCGCGGCTGCACGCGGCGTTGCAGGCGGCCGAGGAATTGGCCGGCATGGGGCTTTCAGCGACCGTCGCCGACGCGCGTTTCGCCAAGCCGCTCGACGAGGACATGATTTTGCGCCTCGCGCGCGAGCACGAAGTGCTGCTCACCATTGAGGAAGGCTCGGCCGGCGGCTTCGGCGGCCACGTGGCGCAGTTCCTGGCCAACGCCGGCGCTTGCGACGGTGGGCTAAAGCTCCGCATCATGACCATGCCCGACTTCTTCATTGAGCAGAACAAGCCTGAAACCCAGAACGAGATCGCGCGGCTGACGGCGCCGCACATCGTCGCCAACGTGCTCGCGGCCTTGGGCCGGGGCGAAGAGGCCGAAGCGATCCGGGAAGCCCGGCGCGCCTGAGCGTCGCCCGGCCGGCGGTCCCGCGCATGGCCAGTATTCCGAAACAGCGGGTCGACCAGCTCCTGGTCGAACGCGGCCTCGCCGAGAGCCGCGCCAAGGCGCAGGCTCTGGTCATGGCCGGCCTCGTTTTCACCGGCGAGAAACGCATCGAAAAGCCGGGCCAGCAACTCAGCCAGGAGACCGCCCTGGACGTGCGCGGCCAGGACCATCCCTGGGTCAGCCGCGGCGGGCTCAAGCTGGCTCACGCCCTCGAACAATTCGGGCTCAACCCGGCAGGCCGGGTGGTGCTCGACGTCGGCGCCTCGACCGGTGGCTTCACCGACGTGCTGCTGGCGAACGGTGCCACGCGCGTCTACGCCGTCGACGTCGGCCGTGGCCAACTCGCCTGGAAACTGCAGTCAGACTCGCGCGTGGTGCGCCTCGACAAGACCAACGCGCGCAATCTGAGCGCCGAGCTGGTGCCTGAGCCTGTCCAGGCCATCGTCTGCGACGCCAGCTTCATCGGCCTCGAAACCGTGCTGCCGGCGGCGCTGGCGCTGGCGGCGCCGGACTGCTTCCTGGTCGCGCTGATCAAGCCGCAGTTCGAAGTCGGGCAAGGGCGCGTCGGCAAGGGCGGAATCGTCCGCGATCCCGCCTTGCATGAGGAGGTCTGTGCGCGCATCCGCGCCTGGCTCGAAGGGCTCACCGGCTGGCGCGTGCTCGGCCTCTCCGAGAGCCCGATCAAGGGTGCGGAGGGCAATACCGAATTCTTGATCGCGGCCGTCTACGGGTAAGCCGCGTCATGACCATCCGCGTCACCGAAACGCTCGAGATCGACGAACGCTGGATCGAGGTCAGCTTCATCCGCTCGCCCGGGCCGGGCGGGCAGAACGTCAACAAGGTCGAGACCGGCGTGCAACTGCGCTTTGACGCGGCGAAGTGCGACCAACTGGCCAAGGACGTGCGCGAACGGCTGAAGGCGTTGGCCGGCCGGCGGTTGACGCGCGACGGCGTCATCGTCATCACCGCGACGACGCAACGCAGCCAGGAACTCAACCGCCGCGCTGCCGTGCGCCGGCTGGTGGCGCTGATCGCCGCCGCCGTGCCGCCGCCGAAGAAGCGCCGCCCGACCCGGCCGGGTCAGGTCGCCGTTGAGAGGCGCCTCGACACCAAGCGCCGCCGTCAGGCGATCAAGCGAAGCCGGGGCCGCGTCGACCGGGACAACTCGTCCGATTGACCCCGGGTGGAATTAATATATTCAATTATATGAATATATGATATGGACGCCGCTCGGGTGACCCGGACACCAGGGGAGACAACCCGATGACCAAGCACCCCGAATATGATCCGAGCGTGTTGATGGCCGCCTGCATCCAGGCCGCCGCAAAGGTACTGACCGCCAAGAAGGCGGCCGGGATGGACGATCCCAAGACCATCGCGCTCCTGGCCGTGCAGATCCGCGACGAAGCTCTGTTGCAGATGCAACGGAGCCCGCGCCTCGGCGCGGGTGTCAGCTTCAGGCGAAGCGGGCCTTCGCCGCCTTGGCCTTCTGGGCGTCCTCGGCCGAATAGGCGGCGCCCGACCAAAGCTGGCGGTAGGCGATTTCCTCGTTGCCGTTCTCGCAGACTTCCAAGACCTGCTGGAACAGCGGCTGGAAGGTGTCGCTCCTGTGCGATTCCTCGTGTTGCTCGAAGCTGCGCCAGAAGGTGACGATCAGCGCTTCGCGGTCCTTCAGCGGGCTTTCGACCGCCTGGCCGACGGTACTACCCTCGTTCGATACTTGGCCGCTGTTGAGCAGCACCATGCCGCCGAGGAAACCGCTCTCGGAGTGGTAGGTCTTGACGTTCTCGCAGAGCATCGCGACGCGTTCCTCGAGGTCGTCCATGTCATACTCGGGCTTCAGCACGATGCGGTTCACGGTGACCACGCCCTCGCCGGACATGCCCTCGATCAATCC
>JAYNJY010000317.1:0-3539 GCA_038110665.1 Rhodospirillaceae bacterium
CTCCAAGCGCGAGAGCTGGGGCCTGCGTACCATGGCTTACAAGATCAAGAAGAACCGCAAGGGGCACTACGTGCTCCTCAACATCGACGCGCCGGCCACGGCCGTGCACGAGATGGAGCGGCAGATGCGCATCAACGAGGACATCCTGCGCTATATGACCGTGCGCGTCGATGAACTCGAGGCCGGTCCGTCGGCGATCATGCGCAACCGCGACCGCGACGACCGTCCGCGGCGCGACCGTGGCGATCGCGGTGATCGTGGCGACCGCGGCCCGCGGCGCGACCACGACGACAGCGCCCCCCGGCGCGGCGCCGATGACGACGCCGGTTATTACAGCGACCCGAAAGATTGAGACGAAGCATGAGCAAGCCGTCATTCTTCCGCCGCCGCAAGAGTTGCCCATTCGCCAGCCCGAGCGCGCCGGCGATCGACTACAAGGATCTCAAGCTGCTGTCGCGTTTCGTCTCCGAGCGCGGCAAGATCGTGCCGAGCCGCATCACCGCGGTTTCCGCCAAGAAGCAGCGTGAACTCTCGCAGGCAGTCAAGCGCGCGCGCTATCTCGCGCTGATGCCCTACGTGGACAGTAAGTAAGAGAGTCCGCGAGAACGAACGGACGCCAACGATGCCCCGCGAGGCCCTTACCGCCATAGCGGCGGGCATGGCAAGCGCCGCAGCAGCCATGGCGTTGCTCACCGGTGCTTTCGTGACCATCGGCATCGTCTACATGGCCCCGCTGCCGATGTTGATGGCGGGGTTGGCACTCGGCTCCCGGGCCGCCGCCATCGCCGCCCTCACCGAGGTTCTCGCGATGGGATTTTTTGGCGGTTCGGCCCTGGCCGGAATCTTCGCCGTCGTCCACGGCGTGCCGTCGTGGGCGGTCGTCAAGTTGGCGCTTTCACCGCGTATTGGCGGTGGCGCACAGACGGCGGCAACGGGCGGTTCGGCCCAAGGTGCCTGGATGGCACCCGGTTGGATCGTCGCGGCACTGACGGTGTTCGCCGCGGGCATGGTGGTCATGGCCGCCATCGCGGTGAACGACGTCGGACTGAGCAAGTTCGTCGCTCAGCACCTGGGCCGGGTCCTCGAGACCATGGCGCCGGGTTACGGGGCGGCGAACAGTGGGCAAATCGCCCAGGCGATCACGCCGCTGTTCGCGGGAACGGCGGCGACGAGCTGGGTGGTGATGGTGACGGTCAACGCCGTCATCGCCCAGGGCCTGTTGGTCCGAATTTGCCACAACCGGCGGCCGAGCCCTAGCTATGTGGGGCTGGAATTGCCGGGATGGCTGTCCTGGCCCTTGGTTGGCGCCGCCGTATTGGCGCTCGCGGGGTCAGGCGAATGGGAGTACCTGGGCCGGAACCTCGCCATGGTTCTGGCGCTGCCGTACTTCCTCCTGGGGCTTGCGGTGGTTCACACCGCGGCCCGCCGGGTGACCGCCACGACGCTGTTGCTGGTGGCGTTCTACCTGGTGATCGTGATTTCGATCTGGGCGGCGCTGGTGGTCGCTGGGATCGGGGTCGCCGAACATTGGTTCGGGTTGCGCGGCCGCATCGGGCCGAACCCGGGCCGAAACGGCGATCCGGACGAATAGATGAACGACGTCAATAGAGGAATTATCGCGCGCAAGCGCCGAGCCGAGAGGCCAAAGGAGTAAGAACCATGCAAGTGATCCTGTTGGAACGCGTCGAGAAACTGGGCCAGATGGGCGACGAAGTTAAGGTCAAGGCCGGCTTCGCCCGCAACTTCCTGCTGCCGCGCGGCAAGGCGCTGCGCGCCACGCCCGAGAACAAGGCCCGCTTCGAAAAGCAAAAGGCCCAACTCGAGGCGCAGAACCTGGAGCGTCGCTCCGAAGCCGAGGCGGTCGCAGCCAAGATGGACGGCGCGCGCGTCATGCTGGTGCGCCAGGCCGGCGAGTCCGGCCAGCTCTACGGTTCGGTCAACGCCCGCGACATCTCCGATGCGCTGACCAAGGCCGGCTTCACCGTGAACCGCGCCCAGGTCCGCCTCGACCGTCCGATCAAGACCATCGGGCTGCACGATGTCGTCGTCGGCCTGCACCCGGAAGTGCGCGTCACCGTCGTCGCCAACGTGGCACGTTCGGCCGAGGAAGCCGAGGTTCAAGCCGAGACCGGCCGCGCCGTGCTGAGCCAGGCGCAGCAGGAGGCCCTCGACGAGGAAGCCCAGCTCGCCGCCGCCGCCGAAGCGGTCGCAGACCACGCCGAGGAGATGTTCGAGGCCGGTGCGGCCGAGGATGCCATCCAAGACGCCGAGAGCGCCGCTGGCGAAGACGAAGAGGCGAGCGAAGAGACCCACGAAAAGGCCGAGTAACGGGCCGCTCCGAAGCCATTCGGTTCACGCTGGACGGCGCGTTTTCCCGATCTTCCGGGGAACGCGCCGTTCGCATTTCCGGACCACGCCGATTGTTCCATCTTGACGCGAATTACGGTATAGTCCGCTAAAACAACGGTCGTTGACTTGGGACCGTCGGGATAAGGTTCGGGGCGCTACGAGTTTCTTGGTCTGCGTTGAACTGGTCCGGTGGCGACGGTGGAACCAGTGTTGCTCGAGAAGTTTTATTCACGGCTGAAACGTCAGGGCTGCCTTGCCATCATCGACACGGAGGGCCGCGCCCATGTCTGCGGCAGCGGCACACCGGTCGTCACCGTCCGGCTGCACGATCCGGCGCTGCATTGGAAGCTGTTCCTGCGACCCGAGATTTCCGCAGGCGAAGCCTACATGGAAGGCACCCTCACCCTCAAATAAGGCGACGTCTATGACCTGATCGATCTGGTCGCCATGAACATGGACGGCGAAACGCTGCAGCCGGCGACCCGTCTGCTGCGCTCGGCCGAGGTCTTCCGGCGCATGCAGCAGTTCAATCCGAAAGCGTTCGCACCGCAACGTCGCCCACCATTACGACCTGACCAGCGGCTTCTACCGGCTGTTCCTCGATCCGGACATGCAGTACTCCTGCGCCTATTTCCGCAACGCCGACGAAAGCCTGGAAGCGGCCCAGGCGCACAAGAAAAGCCGCCTCGCGGCCAAGCTCTTCCTGCAACCCGGCCAGCGCGTGCTCGACATCGGCTGCGGCTGGGGCGGCCTGGCGATGAGCCTGGCCGAGGCCGCGGACGTCGAGGTCGTCGGCCTGACGCTTTCGAACCCGCAACTGGAGACGGCGCAGTTCCGTGCGCGAGAGAGAGGCTTCAGCGACCGGGTGCATTTCCTCGCCCAGGACTACCGCCAGCACCAGGGCCGGTACGACCGCATCGTTTCCGCCGGCATGTTCGAACATGTCGGCATCAACCACTACCGTGCCTTCTTCGAACAGGTGTCACGGCTGCTCACGGACGACGGCGTCGCCGTGCTGCATACCATCGGTTGCGCTTCCGGGCCGGGCTCGACCGACCCTTGGATCCAGCGCTAAATCTTCCCGGGCGGCTACAGCCCGGCGCTTTCGGAAATCCTGCACCATGTCGAGCGGGCTGGGCTTTGGGTCACCGACGTCGAGGTGTTGCGCCTGCATTACGCCGAGACGCTGA
>JAYNJY010000318.1:0-2371 GCA_038110665.1 Rhodospirillaceae bacterium
TCGGAGGCCTCGGCGACGGAGAAGCGCTCGCCGCCGACCTCGTAGTGGCCGAAGCAGCGCGGGAACACGCGCCATGCGGTGGCGTAGGCGAATTTCTCGCGGTGCGCCGTGCTCGCCGCCTCGGTGCCGGGCAGCAGGATGAACTGGAAAAGCTTAAAGTCCTGGATGTCCAGGTCCATCATTTCGTAGACGGAATGCTGGTGCTTCTCGATGGTGTCGCCGGGCAGGCAGAGAATGTTCTCGGTGAAGCTGGTGACGCCGTTCTCGGCGACCTTGCGCGCCATATCGGAAATCGTCACGGTCGAAATGTTGGAGCGCTTGATGCTGGCGAGCACGTCGGCGTCGGTCGACTGTACCGACGCGCCGGCCTCGATGGCGTCGCCCATCTCGCGGCTGATCTCGACGATGCGCTCCTTGTTGTTCTTGGCGGTGCCGCCGTAGCTGATGAAGTTCGGCCAGCCGGTGTCGGTGCGGATGGCGCCGATCTTCTTCGCCACTGCCAGGTCGTTCTTGTGGATGCCGAAGTTGTCGTCGACGATGCACAGCGCCGGGCCCTTCTTGCGGTCCTTGACGTAGTCGATCTCGTCGCAAATGCGGCCGTGGTCGAAGCGGCGGTACTTGGTCATGTACTCGAGGCCGTCGTGGCAGAAGGTGCAGGAGTACGGACAACCGCGCGCGTTCTGGATCATCGGCGTCAGCCTGCCGTCGAAGAACTTGTCCATCATGCCGCTGAGATAGGGCGACGGAATGACGTCGAGGTCGTTCATGCGCGGCAGCATCGGGCCGCAGACGAGCTGGCCGTCGCCGTCGAGGTAGCGGGTGTTCGACACCTGCGTGCCGGCGCGCTTAAGCCGGGCGACATCGAAGTCGACCGCGGCCAAGGCGTCGTAAAGCTCGACGAAAGCGATCTCGCCCTCGCCGGCGACGTAGAAGTCGACACCCGGACGCTCGCCCAGGAAGGCGGCGATCTCGGCCGGATCGTAAGGGCAGTTGGGGCCGCCGAAGATGGTCACCGTCCGCGGTGACATCTTCTTGATCGCGCGCGCGAAGCCGAGCGAGAGGCGTTCGTTCCAGCAATAGTCCGAAAACGCGGCGACGCGCACGTCGTTCGCCGCCAGGTACGTGGCCAGGTCGGTCGGGTACTTGAATAGTTCGACCTCGGCGTCCGGCCGCTGCGACTTGAAGTAGGACGCGATGTAGGACACCGCCAGCGGCATGAACGTGGCGTCCAGCTTCTTGCCGGTATGGGTCAGGTCGGCGAAGACGATGGTGTTGTCGGTCATGATCAGCCTGCCAGGGTTTCCCGCCCGTGCGCGGCGGCGCCGAGCGTCCGGTAATGTGCGACGGTATCGGCGATGCCGTCGGCCAGGGACATCGCCGGCGCCCAGGCCGAATCGGCCCGGATCGCCGCGGTATCGGCATGCACCGCCATGATCTCGTTCGGCCGCGCCGGCAGGTATTCGATGCGGCCGCCAACCGCCGCCGCCAGTTCGTTCATCGACGTGGGCCGGCCGGCGCCTAGGTTATAGGCGGTTCCGGGAAGTTCGGTTTCGGCGCCGAGCAGCATGGCCGCGATCACATCCGAGACATGGAGGAAGTCTCTTATTTGGTTGCCGTCGCCGGTGATGACAAGAGGCAGCCCGGCCAATTTCCGCTCGATCATCGTGTTCACCGTGGAGCCGAATTCCGAACGAGGACCGTAAACCGCGAACAGGCGGAATACCAGACCGGGTACGGAAAAGACGCGGGTCCAATGGGAAATGGCCTGTTCGCCGAGCAGCTTGGTGAAGCCGTAGGGATTGACCGGCTGCGGCGCCGCCGTCTCCTTGATGGCGCCGGTCTGGCGGCCGTAGATCGCCGCCGTCGAGGCGTAGACGATCTTGCCCTTGCCACCCTGGCGCAACCCGTCCAGCACCCGCGCGAGCGCCAGCACGTTGGCCTGCATGAAGCCTTCGGGGTCCTGCATGGAGGTGACCGGGTCGATGCGACCGGCAAAATGAAATAGCGCGTCGAGGCCGCCGAAGATCGGGTCGCCGGCGGGAATATCCAGAATGCCGCGGTCGTCGAACGTCAGGTTCGGGTCGTCGGCGACGGCGCCGAGGCTGCGCGCGAAACGCGCGCCGTCGAGATCGATGGCCCGGACGCGGTAGCCCTCCGCCAGCAGGCGCTCGACCATGTGGCCGCCGAGAAAACCGGCCGCGCCGGTCACCACTGCCGTCCGCCGTTCGCCGCTCGCGTTCATCGCTTCTCGAAGTCCTTCGCGGTTTCCTTGAACACCGCCACCAGCGTCGACAGCAGCCGCTCGGTGTCATCCTCGGAGATGACGAACGGCGGCGTCATCTGGTATCGCACCCGGACATCGGGTGGCGGT
>JAYNJY010000318.1:2381-3534 GCA_038110665.1 Rhodospirillaceae bacterium
AGGATGTCGTGGTCGGCCAGCATGCGTTGCGCGATGCGTTCGCCGAAGGCCGGCGTGTCGGCGCAGGCGTATTCGAGCGACAACAGCATGCCGCGCCCGCGCAGATCGCGGAAGAACGGATGCCCGCCCAGTTCCGCCATGAGCCGCTCGCGCATGCGATTGCCGGTGGCGTTGACGCGGGCCAGCGTCGCCGCGTCGTGCACCACGCTCTGCACGGCGAGCGCGGCGGCGGCGGCCAAGGCATGGCCCTGGTGGGTGTGGCCGTGCTGGATGCGGCCTTGGCCGGCGGCGTAGATGTCCTCGAATTTTGCTTGGGTCAGCACCGCGCTCAGCGGCGCGTAGCCGGCGCCGAGCGTCTTGCCGATGCAGAGGAAGTCGGGACTGACGCCGTCGTGGCTGCAGCAGTAGATTTCGCCGCTACGCCCGAGCCCGCAGTAGATCTCGTCGAGGATCAGGTGCACGTCGTGGCGGTTGCAGACCTCGCGCACGTATTTCCAGTACCCCGGCGCCGGCGGCACGTCGCCGACCAGCGAGCCCAGCATGGTCTCGCCGACGAAGCCGGCGACCTTTTCCGGGCCGATGGCGAGGATCGCGTCCTCGAGCTGGCGGGCGCTGCGCCGGGCGTAATCGTCGAGCGATTCGTCGTCGCGGCGGAAATAGAGCGGATGGTGCTGCGGAATTTTCCGCACCTTGGCCGGCAGCAGGTCGCCGTAGAACTCCAGGATCGGCAGTTCCGAGAGCGAGATCGCCTGCAGCGTAGCGCCGTGGAACGACTGCTCGCGGGCGATGTACCAGTTCTTGCCGGTCTTGCCCTGGTCCCAGTGCGCCTGGAAGCTGAGCTTCAGGGCCGCTTCCATCGCCTCGCTGCCGCTGTTGCCGGCGAAGTAGACGCGGTCGAGGCCGGCCGGTGCCTGCGACAGCAGCAGTTCGGCCAGCCGTTCCAGCACCGGATTGGTCCAGGTGTTGTAGTCGACATGGCAGATCGCGTCAGCCTGCGCCTTGATCGCGGCGACGACGCCGGGATGGGAATAGCCGAGGATGGCACAGGCGGTGCTGCCGGCGGTAGCGTCGAGGATGCGCCGGCCGCTGTCGGTCACCACATAGGCACCGTCACCGCCGACGACCGTCGCCGGCGGTGTGCGGTGGGGGAACT
>JAYNJY010000319.1:0-3495 GCA_038110665.1 Rhodospirillaceae bacterium
GCGTAGCCGTCGGCGTTCGTGGTGGTGCGGATATCTTCGTTCAGACGAAACGTGGCTCCCACCACCGGGGCGCCCGACAGGTCCCGGACGTGCACGGCGATGGTCGCCCGGGGCGGCTGGGAGGGCTCCGGCGCGGGGGCCGAGGGCTTCTTGAGCAGCTGACGCATCAGTGATGAGAGCCACGACATGGGCGTTAGCCTTTCTTGGCGAAGGACTTCAGGGTCTTGGCGAGACGGGCCCGCTGGCCCAGCTTGCCGGGGGCCTTGGCCGACTGTTCCGTCTTCTTGGCGTCTTCCGGCGGCGGCGGCCGGGTCATGTCGAAATAGAACTGCGACACAAGCAGGATGGCGAGCGACAGCGCGACGGCGAGAAACAGGTTGCGGTTATCGATCATGTTCTTGTTCAACCTTTTGACGTTGCGCCGGGCTGCGCCGGCATGGCGTGGCGGGAGTCGGCTTCGGGCGCCGGAACCGGGTCGAGCCCGTGGCCGCCCCAGGGGTGGCAGCGGCAGATCCGCTTGGTCGCCAACCACGACCCCCTGGCCGGGCCGTGGCGTTCGAGCGCTTCCATGGCATAGGCCGAGCAACTCGGCAGGTAGCGGCAGTTGTGGCCGAGCAGCGGCGCGATGAACAGTTGATAGCCGCGGACCAGCCCGCGCAGCGCCAGGGTCGCCGCCGTGGCGCCCGAATGGGCAATGCCCCGGGCCATCGTTCGGGCCGTCGTTCGGGCCGTTGGTTCCAGCACTTGCACGCGGATCGCTCCCGTCAATCCCTGTAGCACTTCAATTTCCTGAGCGCGGTTTCCAGATCCCCGACCAGGGCTTCGAACGGCCGCGTCAGGGTGTCGACGCGACCGATGATCACGAAGTCGGTGCCGGCGGCCGCGTGCACGGGCATGACGCGTTCGGCGGCGGCCTTGAGCCGGCGCCGGGCCCGGTTGCGGCAAACCGCGTTACCGACCTTGCGGCTGACCGTGTAGCCTATGCGGGCCGTGCTGGCCAGTCCGGTTTTGGCTAGTCCGGGATTGGTCGAGGTGCCGGCTTCGGCGCCGGGCGGCGTCGGCGACGCCTGCAGCACCAGCCCGGGCACGGCGACCTTGCGACCGGCGCGGGCCACGCGCAGGTAGTCTCCGCGCCTTTTCAGGCGTGGCGGACGAGGGGCTCGGCCGGAGGTTGATGCGGTCACGGGAAAAACACCGTGAGGCGCGGTTAGGCGGCCAGGCGCTTGCGTCCCTTGCGGCGCCGAACGGCAAGCACGCGCCGGCCGCCGACGGTCGCCATGCGGCTGCGGAAGCCGTGGCGGCGCTTGCGGATCAGCCTAGACGGTTGATAGGTGCGTTTCACGGGTCTTCTCCCAACGAATTCCGCCCGGTGTATACGGGCTCGTGTAGCGTAAGTCAACGCCCTCTGTTAGACCCCAAGGACCGCGCCGAAAAGCCCTCACGGCAACGTTATTGAACGTTATTGGCCTGGCTTGCGGGAACGTGCATTTTAGCTCGTGTGCACGGCGCCGGCCGCCGGCCGGCACGGAATCGAACGTTGGAGCCGACCATGACCGAACAGACCGCAGCCGAAACCCCCGCGACGGGCAAGTCCGTTTTCATGCGGATGTGGCCGCTGCTCGTGGTGATCGCCGCCATCGCCCTGTTCTTCGGCCTCGACGGCCAGCGCTACCTTTCCTTCGAGACGTTGGCGCAGAACCGCCAGGAACTGGTGCGTTGGACCGAGGCCAACCAGGTCCTGGCCGCGGCCCTGTTCATGGCCGGTTACGCGCTGGTGGTGGCGTTCTCGCTGCCCGGCGCGACCTGGATGACGCTGGCCGGCGGTTTCCTGTTCGGCACGGTGTTCGCGACCCTGCTGGTGGTGGTTTCGGCGACCGCCGGCGCCGTCGCCATCTTCCTGCTCGCGCGCTATGCGCTGGCCGATTTCTTCCGTGCCAACATGGGCGCGGCGGCGCTCCGGATGGAGGCCGGCTTCAAGGCCAATGCCATGAGTTATCTGTTGTTTTTGCGACTGGTGCCGGTTTTCCCGTTCTGGCTGGTGAACCTGGTGCCGGCGTTTCTCGGCGTGCCGCTCCGGACCTACGCGATCGGCACGCTGATCGGCATCGTGCCGGGCAGCGCGGTCTACTGCTCGGTCGGCAACGGCCTCGGCGCGGTGTTCGACGCCGGCGGCCGGCCCGACCTCGGCATCATCTTCCAACCCGAGATTCTCGGCCCGATCGTGGCGCTGGCGGTGCTCTCGCTGGTGCCGATCGTCTACAAGCGGATCAAGCGCGGCGACGGCGCCCCGGGGGAGCGGACATGAGAGCGACCCAGCAAACCCTCGACGTCGACATCTGCGTCATCGGCGGCGGTTCCGGCGGGCTTTCGGTCGCCGCCGGGGCGGCGCAACTGGGCGCCAAGACGGTGCTGGTCGAGAAGCACAAGATGGGCGGCGACTGCCTGAATACTGGCTGCGTGCCCTCGAAGGCACTGCTCGCCGCCGGCCATGCGGCCCAGGGCGTGCGCCACGCCTGGCGCTTCGGCATCGCGGCGGAGTTGCAGGGCATCGACGCCGGCCAGGTCTTCGGCCACGTGCACGACACCATCGCCGCCATCGCCCCGATGGACTCGGTCGAACGCTTCGAGGGCCTCGGCGTCCAGGTGATCCAGGCCGCCGCGCGCTTCATCTCGCCCGGCGAGGTCGAGGCCGGCGACCATCGAATCCGCGCGCGCCGCTTCGTTGTCGCCACCGGCTCGTCGGCCTTCGTGCCGCCGATCCCTGGCCTTGACACCGTGCCCTATCTGACCAACGAGACCGTATTCGAACAGCAAGACCTGCCCCGGCACCTGATCGTGCTCGGCGGCGGGCCCATCGGCGTCGAACTGGCCCAGGCGCACCGTCATCTCGGTGCCCAGGTGACGGTCGTCGAAATGTTCAAGATCATGCCCAAGGACGACCCCGAACTGGTCGACGTGGTGCGCCAGCGCCTGATCGCCGACGGTATCGCCGTGCGCGAGGGCGCCAAGGTGGTGCGCATCGAGAAAACCGGCGCCGGCTTCGACGTCGTAGCCGAGGTCAATGGCCGCGAGGAACGCTACTCGGGCGACCGGTTGCTGGTCGCCGCCGGCCGGCGGCCCACGGTCGACGGCCTCGGGTTGGACGCCGCCGGCATCGACCATTCGCCCAAGCGCATCGCGATCGACGCCAGGCTGCGCACCTCCAACAAGCGCGTCTTCGCCATCGGCGACGTCGCCGGCAGCTACCATTTCACCCATGTCGCTGGTTACCACGCCGGCATCGTCATCCGGAACGCGCTGTTCCGCTTACCGGCCAAGGTCGACTACTCGGCGCTGCCCTGGGTCACCTATAGCGCGCCGGAACTCGCCCAGGTCGGCCTCGGCGAAGCCCAGGCGCGCGAGCAGGGGCTGCAATTCCGTATCCTGCGCTGGCCGTTCCACGAGAACGACCGCGCCCAGGCCGAAGCCGAGACCGACGGCCTGGTCAAGGCCGTG
>JAYNJY010000320.1:0-3483 GCA_038110665.1 Rhodospirillaceae bacterium
ACGAAAAAGGGGTTGCGTTCGATCCGGGCGCTGGAAATCCTGGAGGGGGTCATCGCCGCCCACCGGCCCTTGGGCGTCGCCGACCTCACTGCCGCCACCGGCCTGCCGAAGGCGACCGTGCACCGGCTCTGCGCGCTCCTGGAGAAGGAGGGTTTCCTCGCCCCGGACGTTTCCGGCAAGGGCCTGACGCTCGGCCACCGGGTGCGCGCGCTCGGCCTCGGCATCATGTCGATGGAGGGCGCCGACGCCTACCGCCACCAAGTGCTGAACCAACTCTCCCAGGAGATCGGAGAGACCTGCAATTTCACCGTGCCGGTGGGCAGCCAGATCCTCTACGTCGATCGCGTCGAGACGCATTGGCCGCTGCGCACCCAGTTGCCCGTCGGTTCGCGCGTACCGCTGCACTGCACGGCCAGCGGCAAGCTCTATCTCAGCGCCATGCCGGCGGCCAAGCGGCGCAAGCTGATCGAGACGTTCCCGCTAGACGCGATCACGCCCCGGACCATCACCGACACGGCGCGCCTAGTCGCGGAGGTCGAGACCATCCGCCGCAACAAGGTCGGCACCGACAACGAGGAATTCGTCACCGGCATGGTCGGCTGCGCCGTGCCGGTCAACGACAGCCGCGGCCGCATGGCGGCGGCGGTGGCGTTCCACGCGCCCGTCATCCGCATGTCGATGGAGGAAGCGTTGTCATACGTGCCGGCGCTTTGCCGTGCGGCGGAAAAGCTTTCCGCCGACATGCGGGCGTGACGCGTTAGCGCCGCCGCGCCGGCGGCGCCGTGGTCGCGCGGACGATCAGTTCGACCTCCAGTTCCGTCGCCGCCGCCGGATGTTCGCCGGCCAATCGCCCGAGCAGGTAGTCGGCGGCGGCGCGGCCCATTGCCGACGACGGCACGCGCATGGTGGTCAGCGCCGGCATCAGGTGGCGGGCCAGCGGCAGGTCGTCGAACCCGGTGATCGACATGCCGGCCGGCACGGCGATCGCGCTCTGCTGGCATTCGAACAAGGCGCCGAAGGCGAGCACGTCGTTGCCACAGACGATGGCGCTCGGCGGCGCCGGCAGGGCGAGCAGCGCGCGCGTCGCGCGGCGGCCGGCGGCGATGTCGTAGGCGGCTTCGACCAGCGCGCCCGGCGCGAGGCCGATGCCGTGGTCGTCGAGCGCCGCGACGAAACCTTCGGCGCGCTCCCGGGCGCGGTCGTTGCCGGCGCGGTCGCCCGCGGTCATGGCGGGGTCGCGGGGGGCGAGGTCGGTCAGGGGCGTGGTCGCCCGGTAGGCGGCGGCGCGATTGTCGAACCCGACGCAAGGCCGCGCGCCGGCGTGGTAGGTCCAGGTCTCGACGAAGGGGACGGCGCGGCCTTCGAGCAGTTCGTAAACCTCCGGGTCGCGCGCGCTGCCGATCAACAGCATGGCGTCGACGCCGCGTTCGAGCAGGTTTCTGACCTGGCGCGTCTCCTGCGCCGCGGTATAGCCCGACTGGGCCAGCACCAGCGAATGGCCAGCTTCGCCGAGGCACGCCTCGAAGGCGTCCATGCCCTCGGCGAAGATGGCGTTGGCGAGGGTCGGGATCACCGCGCCGACGGTGCGCGAGCGGCGCGACGCCAAGGCCCTGGCTGCGCCGTCGGCGACGTAGCCGAGCGCCTCGATCTCGGCAGCGACCCGCTGGCGCAGCGCCGCGCGCACGCTTTCGGGCCGGTTGACGACCCTGGACACGGTCGCCGTCGACACCCCGGCGGCCCTGGCCACGTCGGCCAAGGTGGGGGAGCGGGCAGGCATTATTTGTAAGCGCTTACTCATTTGTGATCGAGTTCGGTCCGATTTCCGTATCGTCGCATGAAACCTAAATTTTCCCTAATAAATTTGCTTTCCGTGGCGCCCGCTGGCGCTTGACGGCTGGCCGCCCGAGGGTGTATAAACGAGCATTATAATGTAAGCGCTTACAAATTGCTATCGAATCCCAGGAGGAAATCGAAAATGGCCGTCCAATACCTGAAGAAGGCCGCCAAGACGCCCGCCACCGGCGAGGACGAGACGCGGCGCATCGTCGCCGAGATGCTGGCCGAGATCGAGGCCGGCGGCGAGCAGGTGGCGCGCGCCTACGGCGAGAAGCTCGACAATTGGAACGGTGACATCGTCGTCGGCCCCGAGGCCATCGCCGCCGCCGCCGCCAAGGTACCGGCGCAGCTCAAGGATGACCTCAAATTCGCCTACGACCGGGTGCGCGGCTTCGCCGAGAAGCAGAAGGAGAGCATCCGCGAGTTCGAGGCCGAGCTGTCGCCGGGCCTGTGGGCCGGCCAGAAGCTGATCCCGATGGCTGCCGCCGGCTGCTACGTGCCGGGCGGGCGCTACGCCCACGTCGCTTCGGCGATCATGTCGATCGCCACCGCCAAGGTCGCTGGCGTCGAGAACGTCGTCGCGTGCTCCGCGCCGCACAAGGCGCACGGCGGCATCCACCCAGCGATCCTCTACACCATGAACCTCTGCGGCGCCGACCACATCCTGGCGCTCGGTGGCGTGCAGGGCGTCGCCGCCATGGCATTCGGCCTGTTCACCGGGCACAAGGCCAACATCCTGGTCGGTCCAGGTAACCGTTTCGTCGCCGAGGCCAAGCGCATGCTGTTCGGCCGCGTCGGCATCGATCTGTTCGCCGGCCCGACCGAGATCCTGGTCATCGCCGACGGCAAGGCCGACCCCAACGTCGTCGCCTTCGACCTGGTCGGCCAGGCCGAACACGGCCCCGACTCGCCGGCTTGGCTGGTGACCACGGCGAAAAAGCTGGCCGAGGACACCATGGCGCTGATGCCGGGCCTGATCGCCACGCTCCCGGAAGTGCAGCGCAACGCCGCCGATGCCGCCTGGCGCGACTACGGCGAGGTCGTGCTCTGCGACACCGACGAGGAAGCCGCCCAAGTCAGTGACCAGTACGCACCCGAACACCTCGAGGTGCAGACCGCCAACCTGGACTGGTACGTCAAACGGCTCAAGAACTACGGCTCGCTGTTCGTCGGCGAGGAGACCACCGTTGCCTTCGGCGACAAGTGCTCTGGCACCAACCACATCCTGCCGACCAAGGGCGCCGGCCACTACACCGGCGGGCTTTCCGTGCACAAATTCATCAAGGTGGTGACGACGCAGCGCGCCACGCGCGACGCCAACCGCGACGTCGCCGCGGTGACCGCGCGCATCTCGCGGCTCGAAGGCATGGAGGGCCACGCGCGCACCGGCGACGTGCGGCTGGAGAAGTACTTCCCGGACGAAACCTTCACCCTTGCTCCCTGAGCGACCATGGCAGACCTGATCCACGAGCTGTTCTCGCTCGAAGGCCGCGTCGCGCTGGTCACCGGCGCGTCGTCCGGCATCGGCCGGCACATGGCTGGCACCTTCGCCCGGGCCGGCGCCAAGGTCGTGCTGGTGGGGCGCGATGCGGAGCGTCTCGCCGCCGCCGCCAGCGAGATCGCCGAGGCGGGCGGCCGCGCGCACGC
>JAYNJY010000321.1:0-3397 GCA_038110665.1 Rhodospirillaceae bacterium
GTCTCACCCTCCACTGCATCCTGAATCGTCACGAAGTCAATACCCTCGATGTTGACGACGTCTTCGGAGATCACCATCGGCGTGTCGATCGAGAAGTAGATCGGTTCCGCGCCGATGACTGACGTCACCCACTGGTGGACTTGGATCAGCCGTGCGTAGTCCTTGACGCTCAGCAGCGCCTTGAGCTCGTCGAGCGACAGATCCTCGTGGTACTGCTCGTGCGTCTGCCGCAGCAAGTTGTTGTACTGGTTCACCGCGACATGGTCATCGACGAACGACGGACCGAAGCTGCGCTCCAGCGCGCGCACCTCGTCGCCAGTGAGCTCGCCCATGCCATTGGTGTAGATGTCGAGGAAGCCCGGCTTCCATCCGACGACCTTCGGGACGCCGAAGTTGTTCTCCCAGAACACGCCGTCCTGCGTAATGCTGGTGTGGTAGACGAAGACCGGCAGCGTCAGGCCCAGCAGGTCCATGACCCACTGCGGCGATTCGTCGAAGCTCTTGGGGCTCTTGCCCCAGTTGTTGACGTAGAAATCGCGCTCGGTCTCGGAGAAGAGCGTGACCTTCCGTCCGTGGATGTTCGTAAACTGTTGTGGCATTTGACCTCTCGTGATTGCTGTAAGGGCGCCCCTTCACGGCGCGTTTACGCCGTGTGTATGATACCATGACCCTGAAGCTGGCTGCAGACGGGTAAGCGGCGTTCATTTTAGGAGGGCTGACATGCCTGCACCCTATCCTGGCCGCACCCCCAATCCGATTACGGATCCCCCCGCCTCGTTCAACGCTCCCGACATCGCGTATCAAAACATGATGCGCATTCAGGGAGCAGGTGATGCGGCCGACGCCGACTTCGACCTCTACGCTCCCTACTACTGGAACAACATGGTCCGGTATCAGGAGGACGCCGACCGCGCCTTCCTCGAGGACCAGGGCTATTCTCCCGACGAGATCGCCGGGATGATGCAGGCCGGGAACTGGGGCGACTACATGGCGTCGCCGGACCAGTACAACAACCTCTACCTCGGCGCCGGTGAGATGGACGAGATCCGCGGCAACCCCTACGGCGCGCTCGACTACCTCAACCCCGACTCGCTCTACGGCTATGCCAACGACGCGCAGGCCCGCCAATACGAGGCGATGGATCGCGACCGGGGCAACATCGTCGACATCGATCCCTCGCTCTACCAAATCAGCGACGCCTTCGGTGGACGGCAGGAGGCCGACATCGGCCGCTACACAGACACCGCCATGGGCTCGATCTCCGACCGCCTGCGGCTCGACCCGAACTTCGCCGAGGACTACCCGATGTCCGACGCCGAGGTCACCGGGCACGCTGAGCTCGCCGGCCGGGCGGCCAACACCCGCTACGCCGCCGACCTCGATGAGATCAAGCGCCGCGCCCGGGCTTCCGGCGGCACATCTTCCCTAGCGACCGCCGCGCTCTCGGACCGCATGAGACGGCAGGGCGCCATCGCCGGCGCCGACGCCATGGCCTCGGCCCGCCTCGACGCGCTCGCCACCCAGCGTGAGCAGAAGCGCATGGCCGAGCAGATGCGGATCATGTCCGAGCAGGGCTACACCGACCGCGAGATCGCGGCCGCCCTCGGCTCCGGCGATCTGGCCCTCGGAGCACGCGCCGACCTCGAGCGCATGCGCATGGCTGGCGGCGCCGCCTACGGAGACGCCCGGCAACGCGGCGGACTCGCCATGATGGATGCCGGCCTTGACACCGCCCGCGACGTCGCCAACCGCGGCATCGGCGTCGGGCAGTACGTCACCAACTACGGCGGCCAATACCGCACCATCGGCGATCAGGCCGCCTCCGAGCGCGGCCGCTACATCGCCGGCAACCGGCAGGACACCGGCCGCACGAACATCGGCCAGCGCTTCGAGCAGGGCGTGAATGTGGCGGACCGCAACTACGGCCGTCAGTCCGACATCGCCGGACAGCGGCTGCAGTCGACGCGCAACCGCCAGAATTACTACGCGCAACAGAACGCCAACAACGCCAACCAGTTCGCCGGCCAGCAGGATCTGCGGCTGCGCAACGCCTCGCTGTACGGCAACCTAGCCGCCGGGGCGGCCGATGACTGGAACAGCTTGAAGCGCAGCGGTCGTCTGACCGGCTTCACTAACGCGATGAGCGGCGCACTGGCGCAAGGCATCACCGGCGGCTTCACGAATCCCTTGAGCAGCTGGTCGCCGCCACCGGCATCGGTCCCGAAGTCGCAAGGGCCGCAATAGGAGGAGACGATGCCGACGGATTATCTACGCAAACCGCCGTCCGCTTCGGACATCTGGCGATTCGGCTACGAGTCGTTACCGGATCAGGAGGACATCTGGAAAGCCATCGGCGTCTACCGGGATCTGCCCGGCGCCGAGCCGAACCCGCAGTCGCTCATCCGGCCGCCGGAGATCCCGGTCCCGCCGGAGCGAGGCCGCGGCCTCGCCGAAGAGCTGCAACGATACGGCATCGACGCGCCGCAATCACAAGCTCAGTCCGCGCCGCCTCCGACTGCCACGCCGCGCGGGCCGCGGCGTGTCACGTTCGATATGCCGAAGATCGAGCCTCGGCAGACCTTGCTGCCGGAAGGCTCGCCGATGCCGCAGGCGCAGGCTGCCCCGGCGCCCGGCGCCAGTTCGTTGCCTGTGATCGACGCCATCCCGTCCATTGAGAGCCCGGCGCCGCCGGTCATCGAAATGCCGGCTCCCGCCGACGTCGCGCGGCCGATGAACCCGTTCGAGCAGCATGCTCAGCACGCGATGAGCGACCAGGATAAGTACGCCGAGCTGCTCGCCAAGCCGCCGGTCGAGATCGAGCGCGCTGGGGGCTGGCATCAGGTGCTGGCCGGTCTGGCGTCGATGTTCGCGCCGACGCGCGGTCTCGCCCGCGGCCTCGCGATGAAGAACGAGGATGAGTTCGACGCCGATCAGGCAGCGCGCGCACATGCGCAGCAGATGCTTGGTTTGACTGCCGCGCACGGCGCGCAAGCCGGCGACCTGCGGCAGCAGACTGGGCAGCAGAACTACTACGAAGGCGTACTGGCGCAGCAAGCGCGCGCCTCTGCCGACGCCAAGACGCTGTCGCCCGGCTCACTCGCCAACATGGGTGTGGCCGGCATCATCGAAGTCGAACCGAACGCGCCGGCCGAGCGCTACCAGTACCAGTTCAAGATCGGCGACAAGACCTACGGCAAGCTCAAGACCAACGAGCAGCCGTTCATCACACTGCCGCCCGACACGGTGAGCACGCTGTTTCCTGGCGTGAACGTGGCGTTGCCGCTCTCGCGCGAGGAGCTCATCTCGCTGAAGGACTCGTTCCGTCGTACCGGCCAGCAACCGAAGCTGCAGGTGATCCAAGACGCAGAGAACAACTACAAGATCCTCGGCTATGGAC
>JAYNJY010000322.1:0-438 GCA_038110665.1 Rhodospirillaceae bacterium
GCTTGAAGCGCTCGCGTACCTTGTCGGTCAGCGGCGACAGCGTCAGGCCGAGTTCGTCAATGGTCAGCTCGCCGCCCGGGCCGGTGTTCGGGCTGGAACCCTGCTCGGCGGAGGCTTGTTTGCCGTCGTCCTTGAGTTCTCCGACCGCGACCTTGACGGTGGCAGGCTTACCTTCGCGCCAGATCGAGACGTCGACCGGTTTGCCGACCTCGGTTTCGGCTACGATACGGGGCAGGGAGCGCATTTCGTGCACGCTTTTGCCGTCGAAGTTGAGGATTACGTCGCCAGACTTGATACCGCCTTTGGCGGCGGGGCTGTCCTCGATGACGTTGGCGACGAGGGCACCTTCCGCTTTCTTGAGGCCGAGGGTCTCGGCGATCTCCTCGGTGACGGCCTGGATATGTACGCCGAGCCAGCCGCGCTTGACGGCGCCCGACT
>JAYNJY010000322.1:448-3364 GCA_038110665.1 Rhodospirillaceae bacterium
AGCCGATGCCGACCGAACCGCCCGACGGCGAGAAGATGGCGGTATTGATGCCGATAACTTCGCCGGCGAGGTTGAACATCGGACCGCCGGAGTTGCCGCGGTTGATGGAGGCATCGGTCTGGATGAAGTCGTCGTAGGGGCCGGCATTGATGTCGCGGCCGCGTGCCGAGATGATACCGGCCGTGACCGTGCCGCCGAGGCCGAACGGGTTGCCGATTGCGACGACCCAGTCACCGACGCGGGCCTTCTTGGAATTGCCGAACTTGACCGCGGTCAGCTTCCTGTCGGACTTGATCTTGAGAACCGCGAGGTCGGTCTTGGTGTCGCGGCCAACCAGTTCAGCCTTGATGCGGGTGTCGTCCTGCAGGATCACCGAAATCTCGTCGGCGTCGGCGATGACGTGGTTGTTGGTGACGACATAGCCGTCGGTGCTGATGATGAAGCCTGAACCGAGCGAGGTCGCCTTGTGCTTGCGCTGCTGCGGCTCGTTGCGGTCGAAGAACTCCTTGAAGAAATCCTCGAACGGCGAACCGGGCGGCAGCTGCGGCATGGCCGGGCCCTTACGGCCCTCGACGGTCTGGGTGGTGGAGATGTTGACCACCGACGGCAGCAGCTTGGCTGCCAGGTCGGCGAAACCGTCCGGCGCGGTCTTGGCGCTGGCGCCCACCGACCAAAGCACGACCACGGCGGCGAGCGCCATGCCGGCGCCGCGTCCGGCGGCGGTGCGGGAAATCACATAGGCCAGTGTCTTCGTGATCATCTTGCGATACCTCGTCCTAACACTCGGAATTGCCGCGCGCCTGGGCGCGAAATCCGCTCATCATGTATTCGGTAAAAGGCGGCCGTGCAACCTGCCGCCTCACCGGATGCGCGACATATGCGCAGCGATTGTGGCCGTTCAATGGCATGGCCAAGAAAAATTTGGGGTAATCCGGGGCTGCCGGCGCCGGCTCATCCCCGGATCAGCCAGACGACGAGGACGGCCAGCGTGGCTGCGACGAGGCCGGCGGCGCGCAAGTTGGCCGCCGGCTGAACCAGCACGGCGGCCATCATGCGTTTCATGGCGTCGGGGAAGAGCGCGTAGAGGATGCCCTCGATGGCCACCGCCAACGCCAGCGCGGTGAGCAGATCCGCCACGTCCCGCCCGTGTTCGCCGTCGCCCGCTTTACTTTGGCGGGGTCGAGCCGAAGAAGCGGAAGAACTCCGAATCGGGACTCAGCACCAAGGTCGTGCCGTCGCCGAGCGCCTTTCCGTAGGCTTCCATGGAACGGTAGAAGTCGAAGAACTGCGGGTCCTTGCCGAAGGCATTGCCGAGGATGGTGTTGCGCGAACCTTCGCCCTGACCGCGCAGGATTTCCGATTGGCGCTGCGCCTCGGCGATGATCACCGTGCGGTCGCGGTCGGCTTCGGCCTGGATGCGCAGCTTCTGTTCCTCGCCCTCGGCGCGCAGCCTGGCGGCGTGCGCGACGCGGTCCGAGCGCATGCGGTTGTACACCGACTGCGCCGTGGCCTCCGGCAAATCAGTGCGGCCGATGCGGACGTCGACGACCTCGACGCCGAATTCGGGCGCGAACGCCTTCATCTGCTCGGCGATGATGTCCATCACCTGGGCGCGCTTCTCGGTCAGCATGTCGCCGAGCAGGATGCGGCCGATCTCGGCGCGGATTGCGGCGTTCATGCGCTGGCCGAAGACCGAGCGGAAGTTGGCGTCGGTCTGGGCGCGCTTGCGGTACTCGAGCGGGTCGAGGATGCGATAGCGTGCGAAGGCGTCGACGTTGACGCGCTTCTGGTCGGCCAGGATGACCTCCTGCGCCGGCGGATCGAGGTCGAGGATGCGCGAGTCGTAGTACTCGGCTTCCTGCAGGAACGGCATCTTGATGTGCAGGCCGGGCTCGCGCACGACACGGATCGGATTGCCGAACTGCAGGATCAGCGCCTGCTGGGTCTGGTGCACGGTGAACAGCGCGCTCGACGCGGCGATGCCGCCGATGACGAGCAAGATTCCCAAGATGGCGAGCGATGATTTTTTCATAGCTTACTGGCCTCCCGTGCGCTTTTTCTGGAGTTCGGGCAGTGGCAGGTATGGCACCACGCCGCTCTCACCCTTGTCGATGATCACCTTCTGCGCTTTCGCGATGACATCCTGCATGCGCTCGAGGAACAGCCGCCGGGTGGTCACGTCCTTGGACGCGACGTAGCTCTCGTAGACGGAGAGGAAGCGGTTGGCCTCGCCCTCGGCCTCCTTGACGACCTGTTCCTTGTAGGCGGTCGCCGCCTGGATCATCTTCTGCGCCTCACCCTTGGCACGCGGCACGATGTCGTTCTTGTAGGCGTTCGCTTCGTTGACCGAGCGCTCCTGGTCCTGCTTGGCGCGCTGCACGTCGTTGAAGGCGTCGATCACCTCCTGCGGCGGGTCCACCTTCAAGAGCTGGATTTCGGCGACGGCGATGCCGGTCTTGTATTCGTCGAGGATCTTCTGCAGCAGTTCCTTCGCCTGCTGCTGAACGATCTGGCGCTTGACCGTGAGCGCGTCTTCCAGCGGCGTGCGGCCGATGACCTCGCGCATGGAGCTTTCGGCGGCAAGCTTGATGGTCTGTTCAGGATCGCGGATGTTGAACAGGTAATCGGCTGCGTTCTTGATGCGCCACTGCACGACGAAATCGATGTCGATGATGTTCTGGTCGGAGGTCAGCATCAGGCTTTCGAGCGGCACGTCGCGACCTGAGCCGCGGACCACGTCGCCGGTGCCGCGGAAGCCGATGTTGATGGTGTTGGTGCGCTCGACGTTCGGCTTGATGATCTCGCCGATCGGCGCGGGGAACCAGATGTGCAGGCCCGGCGCCGTACGCTTGACGTACTTGCCGAACAGCAATTCGACGCCCTGCTGGCCGGGTTCGACCCGGTAGATGCCGCTCA
>JAYNJY010000323.1:0-3301 GCA_038110665.1 Rhodospirillaceae bacterium
TGGGCGCTCGGTTACGTCTACTGGATGTTCGGCCGCGACCGGGGCCCCCCCATCGAATGGCTGAAGCAGAAGTTCGCCAAGCTGCCCGCCGTTGCCGAAGCCAACATCGCCGCGCTCAACGCCGGCCATGCGCTCGCCGAGACGTCCGAGGCGATCGATGGATTCCACGGCTACACCATCGACAAGGCGGCGATCGAGCCGGGCCTCTATCGCACCGTTACTGGCGCCGAGGCCATGGCCTGGGGGCTGGCCGCGGCCGGTTCGCTCGCCAAGCTGAAGACGGTGTTCTGCTCCTATCCGATCACGCCGGCGTCTCCGGTGCTGCATTCGCTCTCGCGCATGACGCAGTTCGGCGTCACCACGTTTCAGGCCGAGGATGAAATCGCCGCCGTCTGTGCCGCCATCGGCGCGTCCTACGCGGGTGATCTGGGTGTTACGTCGAGTTCCGGCCCCGGCGTCGCGCTCAAGGGCGAGGCCATCGGCCTCGCCATCAGCGTCGAGCTGCCGCTGGTCATCATCAATTCGCAACGTGCCGGGCCCTCGACAGGCTTGCCGACCAAGACCGAGCAATCGGACCTGTTCCAGGCCGTCTACGGCCGCAATGCCGATGCACCGCTCTGCGTGCTCGCCGCACGTTCGCCGGCCGATTGTTTCGATGTCGCCATCGAGGCCGTGCGCATCGCAACCAAGTACATGACGCCGGTGATCGTGCTGACCGACGGTTATATCGGCAATGCCGCCGAACCGTGGCGCATCCCCGACATTGCCGCGCTGCCGCCGATACCGGTCGAGTTCCGCACCGATCCCGAGGGCTTCAAGCCGTTCCTGCGCAATCCCGAAACCTTGGCCCGGGCCTGGGCCAAGCCGGGCACGCCCGGGCTCGAACACCGCATCGGCGGCATCGAGAAGGACGCCGAAAGTGGCCACATCTCTTACGATCCGGCCAATCACCAGCGCATGACCGACCTGCGCGCCACCAAGATCAAGGGCATCGCCAAGGACGTTCCGCCGCAGCGTGTCGAGGCCGGGCCCGAGCGCGGCCGGCTCGCCGTTGTCGGTTGGGGCTCGACCTATGGGCCGATCAGCCGTGCCGTCGACAACCTGCTTGGCGAGGGGCTCGAGGTCAGCCACATTCACCTCCGCAACATCTGGCCGCTGCCGGAAAACCTCGGCGATTTGCTCGCTGGCTTCGAGCACGTGCTGGTGCCGGAGATGAATGTAGGCCAATTGGTGACGCTGCTCAGAAGCGAATATCTGGTCGCCGCCGAGGGCCTTTCCAAGGTGACCGGCCAACCGTTCAAGATCGCTGAGCTCGAAGCCGCGGTCCGAAAGTATCTGGAGGCCTGAGATGAACGTCGAAACGCCGCCGGCCCTGACCGCCAAGGACTTCGCTTCGAACCAGGAAGTGCGCTGGTGCCCGGGTTGCGGCGACTACGCCATCCTGCGCGCCGTGCAGAAGACGCTCGCCGACGTCGGCGCGCGGCCCGAGAACACGGTGTTCGTCTCCGGCATCGGCTGCGCCGCGCGCTTTCCCTATTACGTCGCCACCTACGGTTTTCACACCATTCACGGCCGCGCGCCGGCCTTCGCTACGGGCATCAAGCTCGCTAATCCGGGCCTCGACGTCTGGGTGATTTCCGGTGACGGCGATGCGCTCTCGATCGGCGGCAACCACCTTATCCATCTGCTTCGGCGCAACGTCGACGTACAATTCCTGCTGTTCAACAACGAAATCTACGGGCTCACCAAAGGCCAGTACTCGCCGACGTCGCGTGCCGGCACGCGCTCGCCCTCGACGCCGACGGGCTCCGTCGATGCGCCGCTATCGGCGACCCAGTTGGCGCTCGGCGCCGGCGCCCGGTTCGTCGCCCGCGGCATCGACAGCCAGCAGAAGCCGTTGCCGGAAATCCTCGCGCGTGCCTATGCCCACAAAGGGACCTCGTTCGTCGAAATCCTTCAGAACTGCGTCGTCTACAACGATGGCGTTTTTTCCGCTTTCACCGAGAAGGCAGTCGCCGACCAACGCCAGATTTACGTGCGCCACGGTGAGCCGCTGGTGTTCGGCGCCGACGGCGGGAAGGGGCTGCGGCTGAAACCCGGAAAGCTGCAACTCGAGGTCGTCACCATCGGCGAGAACGGCATCGGCACCGACGATATTCTCGTGCATGACGAAACCGACCGCACGCTGGCGAGCATGCTGGCCGGGCTCAGTTACGGACATGCCGAGGGTAGCGAGCCGGTTGCCGTCGGTGTGCTTTACTGCAATCCGGCGCCCAGCTACGAAGCACAGGTGCATGGCGTAACCCACGATGCCGAACCGGCATCTGCAGCCGATCTCAACGCAGTCCTTCGCCACGGCAACACCTGGACCGTGGGAGGCTGACGGAGGCGCGGCCCATGGGGGAAGGGACGCCCATCAAGGTCGCGATCATCGGTTCAGGGCCGGCGGGCTTCTATACCGCCGAAGCGCTGATGCAGGCCTGCGACCAGTGCCAGATCGACATTATCGAGCGCCTGCCGACGCCCTATGGGTTGATTCGCGGTGGTGTCGCGCCCGACCACCAGACGACCAAGCGGGTCGCCAAGAAATTCGAGCAGACGGCGCTCCGGGATCGCATCCGCTACTATGGCAACGTCGAGGTCAACCGCCACGTCGGCTTAGACGAACTGCGCGGAATGTACGATGCCGTGGTGCTCGCCATCGGCGCGCCCGGTGATCGCGTTTTCTCCATCCCCGGTGCCGACAAATACGGCGTCTTCGGTTCGGCTGCCTTCGTTGGCTGGTACAATGGCCATCCGGATTTCCGCGAACTCGACCCCAACCTCAACGTGAACGCGGCCTGCATCGTCGGCAACGGTAATGTCGCTGTCGATTGTGCGCGCATCCTGTCACGTTCGCCGGCGGGCTTGGCGCGGACCGATCTGCCCAGGCACGTGCGCAATGCGATCGAGGCGTCGCCGCTGAAGGACGTCTACCTGCTCGGCCGCCGCGGTCCGGCCGACGCCAGTTTTACCAACGTCGAACTGCGTGAGCTCGGCGAGTTGACGATCGCCCATCCGATTGTCGATCCGGCCGACCTGCCGGACGACGTCGGGGCGGCGCTCGGGGGTTTCGCGGCGCGGGCGCGGCGGGTGCAGGAGCGCAACCTCGCCACCCTGGCCGAATACGCCGGCCAGCCGGTGTCGCAAAAACCGAAGCGCCTGCACATCAAGTTCTTTCTGAGCCCGCTCGAGGTGCTCGGCGGCGAGCGGGTCGAGGGCTTGCGTTGCGAGCGAACGCGGGTTGAGAACGGCCGTGCCG
>JAYNJY010000324.1:0-3272 GCA_038110665.1 Rhodospirillaceae bacterium
CGCCAAATGATGCCGTGGCCAAGGGCGCAGGCGAAACGCCCATGGCCGCAACCGCCAAAGCTATTTCGCAGTGCGGTATGGGCACAAGAAAAAGCCCCGGCCAAAAGGCCGGGGCGAGTTTAAACAGGGAGGCTTCACGTCTGGGAGACGCAAGGAGTCGCCTATGGAGGCGATCCTTTCTTCGGACATGGGTCCGAAGGGGAGGAGGATGTTGCAATGCAACATCTGATGCTTAGAATTTATGAAAACTGAGTGCTTTGCGCTACTACTTTTTTTGCAGCGCACCTATGCGTCACGCGCATAGCAATGTTCAGCTTGGTGTCAGGCACTGCATGACTGACGGTGATCCGACAGCACCGCTGCCGTTTTTTTCGGCTAAAATTTCTCGGCGCCTATTTTTTGCACCAGAAAGTCTCGCAACACCTTGATTCGCTTGGTGTCACGCAATTCGGCGGGATAGACGAAATAGACGTCGAGCGGCGGGCCGTCGATGTCGGGCAGAACGCGGACCAGGTCGCCCACCTCCCGGCTGATGTAATCGGGCAAGGCGGCGATGCCGAGACCGCTCTGGACCGCCCTGAATATCCCGTAAATGGAGTTGACCTGCAGGACCGGCCGCCGCGGCGCACCCTCCCTGCCGACGGTCAGCACCCAGTTGAGGTCCGCGAACGGCGGATTGGCGTCTCGGCCGTAGACAATGACCCGGTGCCGGTCGAGATCGGGCGCCGACGCGGGCATGCCCATCTCCTCGATGTAGGCCGGCGAGGCATAGAGATGATAGCGAAGCTGCATCAGCGGACGCTGGATCAGGTCCGGTTGCGTCGGCGGCTGCATGCGGATCGCCGCGTCAGCCTCGCGCATGGAAAGGTCGAGTTCGTTGTCGGCGAGCACCAAGGACACGTCAACGTCCGGATAGAGCTTGATGAACTCCTTGATGCGAGTGGTCAACCACACGGAACCGAAAGCGACGGTGGTGTTGATCTTGAGCGGCCCCTCGGGATACTCGCGGTTCTCGGCGATGCGCGCTTCCGCCATGGCAAGCTTCGCGAACACCTCATGCGCGGTACGGAACAGAAGTTCGCCCTGCTCGGTCAGCTTGAGCCCGCGCGCGTGGCGATGGAACAGCGATACGTTGAGGCTTTCCTCCAGACTGGAAATCTGCCGACTGACCGCAGACTGGCTGAGGTTCAGCGAATCACCCGCATGCGTGAAGCTGCCGGCTTCGGCAACCGCATGGAAAATCCGGAGCTTGTCCCAATCCATGTTCGCGCGGCCCCCCACGGGCCTCCGTTGCGTCGGGTGCCGGCTTACTCGGCTGCCGCCGAAACGGCTTCCTGCGCCGCCAGGTATTCTTCCGCCTCGAGCGCGGCCATGCAGCCCGTGCCGGCGGCGGTCACCGCCTGCTGGAAGATCTTGTCCTGTACGTCGCCGGCGGCGTAGACGCCCGGCACGCTGGTCGCCGTGCTATCCGGCTTGGTCAGGATGTAGCCTTCGTCGTCGATGTCGATCTGACCTTTGAAGATGCCGGTGTTGGGATCGTGGCCGATGGCGATGAAGACGCCGTGAACGTCCAAGTCGCGGGTCTCGCCGGTCTTGACGTTGCGGACGCGCGCGCCGGTGACGCCCGGCGGCTGCTCGGTGCCGAGCACTTCGTCGAGGACGCTGTCCCAGCACACCTCGACCTTGGGATTGGCGAACAGCCGATCCTGCATGATGCGCTCGGCCCGGAGCTGGTCACGGCGATGCACCAGCGTCACCTTGGATGCGAAGTTGGTCAGGAACAACGCCTCCTCGACGGCCGTGTTGCCGCCGCCGATCACCGCCACGGGCTTGCCGCGGTAGAAGAAACCGTCGCAGGTGGCGCAAGCGGAAACGCCGAAGCCCATGAACTTCTGCTCGGATTCAAGCCCGAGCCAGCGCGCGCTGGCGCCGGTGCAGATGATCAACGCATCGCCCGAATAGCGTGCCCCCGAATCGCCGACGGCGACGAACGGCCGCTTCGACAGATCGGTCGCAACAATGGTGTCGTCGAACATCTCGGTGCCGACGTTGCGCGCCTGCGCTTCCATCTGCTCCATCAGCCACGGGCCCTGGATCGGGTCGGCGAAACCGGGGTAATTCTCGACGTCGGTGGTGATGGTAAGCTGGCCGCCAGGTTGCAGGCCACGCACCAGGATCGGCTTCAAGTTGGCGCGGGCGGCATAGATGGCGGCGGTATAGCCGGCACTGCCGGAACCGATGATGAGAACCTTGGCGTGATGGGAATCGGGCATTGGGCGATCGTCCTTCGGCTTGTGAATTCGGCCTCGCCCGGGCCCAGCCTCCGGGTGAGGATGGTTAACATAGGAGGGTGACGGGATACGCGCAAGCGACCGGGACCGGCTCTCGAACGATCCCGCCGAAAAACCCACGCCGTTTTCCGAAAGCGCTAGCGCGGCATCATTTTTGTAATATAATTGCGCAATAATATTTCATACGGGATGGGTGGAACGCCATGCAGAGGGTCAAGCTGGATCAAATCGATCTTCGAATTCTCCGCGATTTGCAGGCCGACGGCCGCATGACCAACGTCGAACTTTCGAAACGTGCCGGCATCTCCGCGCCGCCCTGCCTGCGCCGCGTGCGCGCGCTCGAAGACGCCGGTTACATCGTCGGCTATCACGCGCAACTCGACGGCGCGTTGCTCGACTACAAGGAAACGTTCTTCGCCCTGGTCGGCCTCGACAGCCAGGCGCAAAGCGTGCTGCAGCGGTTCGAGAAGCGCATGGCGGATTGGGCCGAGGTGCGTGAATGCCACATGATCCGAGGCGGCGGCGATTTCCTGCTGAAGGTCGTGGCGCGCGACAAGTCGCATCGCGACGCGCTGACCATGGGCATCACCGAAACCGACCACGTCACCACGGTGACCACGTTCGAGACCATCCGCACCTCGAAGGACGCCTCGGGCGTGCCGATCGAGGGCGTCGACCGCGCGGCCGGCGGCGACGAGGGCTGACGCGCCGTAAACCCACCGATCAGTCGGCGGCGCGATCCGCCAGTTCGGGAAACGCCTTCGGCCAGAAATCAGGGCGCGAACGGATGTACTGCGGCGGATAAGGCGCCTCGGCACCCAATGCTTCGGCGGCATGCCACGCCCAGTGCGGATCATAGAGCGCGCCGCGCGCCAGCGCCACCAGATCGGCCTTGCCGGATCGCACGATGTCTTCCGCCAAATGCGGATCGCGGATCATGCCGACGGCGATGGTGGCGATGCCGGTCTCGCGCTTGATGGT
>JAYNJY010000325.1:0-3269 GCA_038110665.1 Rhodospirillaceae bacterium
GCCCAGCCGGCCCCGGCTACTGCGCAGGCGGCACCCGCCGCTCCTGCCGCCGCCGGCGGCGCGCCGTGGCGCCGAGCCGCCGCGTGATGTTCGTCAACCACAACCGGGGGCGCAAGGCCCCCGGTCCTCTCAATTGCCGGTGCATACAGCGCAAGCTCCGCGAGGATTTGGGCCTGCCGTGTTGCCGGGATATCGGCGAGCCCGAGGCCGAGGGCGTGTTCCCGCGCGTCTCCCCGCCGACGTTGACCGCGGGCGCGGAGGCGGTGGCATGAGCAAGAGGACAAGGCACGCGCTCAGACTCATGGCCGGCGGCTCGATCAATTGCGAGTACGGCATAGACCAAATTTGGTATGCCCGCGACCACGAGCAGGACGAGCGCAACAAGCGGCGCGCGGCAAGCTGGGCGATCCGGCTGAGGATTCGGACATGACCTGGAAAACCTGGACCGTGTACGCGCTCGCCGCCGCCCTGCTGTTACTCCCCATTCTGGCGACGGGGTTGTAATGTCCCCTCTCCCGCCCCGCCAGCAACAGACCCGTGACGCGATATATGCGGCGTATGCCGCGCGCCAGGACGGCGGCCACCGGCCGCACCTTGGCGCGTCGCTGATCGGCCGCGAGTGCGAGCGCGATCTTTGGTATCGCTTCCGCTGGGCGCTCACCGTCATGTTCGAAGGGCGCATGTTGCGCCTGTTCGAAACCGGCGACCACGAAGAGCCGCGCCTTGTCAACGACCTGCGCGCCATCGGTTGCACTGTCATGGAGGTTGACCCGGAGACGGGCCGGCAATGGCGCGTGCGCGACGACACCGGGCACTTTGGCGGCAGCGCGGACGGCGTGGGGCTGGGCATTCCCGAGGCGCCTAAGACGTGGCACCTGCTGGAATTCAAGACCCACAACGACAAGTCGTTCAAGGCGCTCACCGACAAGGGCGTGAAGGCGTCCAAGCCCGAGCACTTCGCGCAGATGCAGGTTTACATGCACCTGCTGGGGCTCGAGCGCGCCCTGTATATGGCGAAGAACAAGAACACCGACGAGCTACATTGCGAGCGCGTTCATTACGACAGCGCCGCCGCGCTGCGCCTGGTAGAGAAAGCGCGCCGGATCATAACGGCCGCGCGCCCGCCCGAGCGTCCATTCAAGCCCGATTTCTACCTGTGCAAATGGTGCGACCATCGCGGTATTTGCCACGACGGCGAGCTTCCCGAGCGCAATTGCCGCACCTGTATGCACGCCACGCCGGTTGACGGCGGCCAGTGGCATTGCGCCAAGCACGACGAGATTATTCCTATCGACGCGCAGCGCCAGGCGCACCCGTGCCACCGGCACATTCCCGACAATGTGCGGCGCGAACAGATCGACGTGCGCGGCGACGATATCGTTTATCAGGGGTGGACAGATGAAGGGCGTTAGTCTCCGCGCGGGGAAATTCGTGGTGTGGCGCGCGCACAAGGAGCTTTCCGAGTCCCTTGGCCGCGACCCCAGCGTGTTCGAAATCGCGGCGCACGCCGGCCTACCGACCCGCTACACGGCGCGCGTGCTCGAGACGCTTACCAGCATCCGGGCGCGCGACGAGCGCGAGGACGAGACGATGGACGTGGTTGATTTTATGAAGAGGGCGGCGTGACCCTCACCCTCCGCCCCTACCAGCAAGAGGCGATCGACGCCATTTACACCTACTTCGGGAAGTGGGACGGCAACCCGCTGATCGTGCTTCCGACCGGCACCGGCAAGTCGGTTGTGATCGCGGAGTTCATGCGCGGCGCGATCACGGCGTACCCCGATACCCGGATCGTGATGCTTACCCACGTCAAGGAACTGATCGCGCAGAATTTCAGCACGCTCATTCGCAACTGGCCGACCGCGCCCGCCGGGATCCACAGCGCCGGGCTTGGCAAGCGCGACGTGCATTCGCAGATCATTTGCGCCGGCATTCAGTCGATATTCAAGAACGCCTATAAGGTGCAACGGTGCGACCTGTTGATTGTGGACGAGGCGCACCTGATCCCGCGCAACGCCGACACCATGTATGGGCGGTTCATCCGCGAGCTAAAGGAAATCAACCCGCACCTGAAACTGATCGGCTTCACGGCGACGCCGTACCGGCTGGATAGCGGCATGCTCCACCAAGGCGAAGATGCCATGTTCAGCAAGATCGCCTATGAAATGTCGATCCTTGAGGCGATCGAGCAAGGGTATCTCTCCGAGGTTATCCCGAAGCGCATGAATACCGAGCTTGACGTGTCGGGCGTCGGCACGCGCGGCGGCGAGTTCATCGCCGGCCAGCTTGAGAAGGCGGTTGACGTTGACGAGACGACGCAGGCGGCCGTTGACGAAATCATATCGTATGGCGAGGGCCGCGGATCGTGGCTTGTGTTCGCCGCAGGCGTGGACCACGCCATGCACATCAGGGACGCGGTGCGCGCCCGAGGCTACAGCGCCGAAACCGTGACGGGCGAGACGCCGGCCGGCGAGCGCGACCGGATCATTCAGGATTTCAAGCGCGGCAAGATTCGTTGTCTCACGAACATGAGCGTGCTCACCACGGGCTTTGACGCGCCCGGCGTTGACCTGATCGGCATGTTGCGGCCGACCAAGAGCGCAGGCCTGTTCGTCCAGATGATCGGCCGCGGCACGCGACTCGCCGAGGGCAAGGACAATTGCCTGTTGCTGGACTTCGCCGGAAACTGTCGCCGGCACGGCCCGGTGGACCGGATCAAGGTAAGCGCGCCCACCAAGGGCGACGGTGACGCGCCGATCAAGACGTGCCCGGAGTGCTTCACCATATGCTTTGCGGGCGTGCGCACCTGCCCGGAATGCGACTACGAATTCCCCGAGCCCGAGCCCGAACTGAAACGGACGGCGGCGACCGACGCCGTGCTCTCGACGCAGATCGAAACCGAATGGTGCGCCGTTACCGATGTTGTTTATTACCGGCATGAGAAGGCCGGCAAGCCGGCGAGCATGCGCGTTGAGTACCGTTGCGGCTGGACGGTGCATCGCGAATGGATTTGCTTTGAGCATTCGGGTTATGCCCGGCAAAAGGCTTGCGCCTGGTGGGCGAAGCGCAGCACCGACCCGGTGCCGATGACGGTCAGCGAGGCGTTGACGCTATCGCACACGCTGTTTCGGCCGGCGCGCATCGGTATCCGCCCATCCGGCCAGTACACCGAGATCGTGGGGTACACGGACTTTAGGCAACCGACCGCGGAAGAGCGAGAACAGGATTGGAGCGACGATGACATACCGTTCTGATTATGGCGCCATCCT
>JAYNJY010000326.1:0-2966 GCA_038110665.1 Rhodospirillaceae bacterium
TCGTCGACGGTGACCGCCAGGTGATAGCTGGTCGGCGTGTCCTTGCGCGCCAGCACGACGTCGCCGAAGATTTCCGGCGTCGCCGGTTGTTCGCCTTCGCCGCGCTCGATCCAGACAAGCGGCCCGGCATGGGCGGCGGCCACGTCGGTCTTGAGGCGGAGCGCGTATGGCTCGCCTGCGGCGAGGCGGTCTTTGCGTTCCTTGGGCCGAAGCGCGCGGCAGGTGCCGGGATAGAGATGCCCGTCCGGGCCGGTCGGTATGTCATGCAGCGCATGCGAAGCAAGATCATGCGGCGCCGAGGCGGCGGCGGCCATCTCGGCCTCGATGTCCTTGCGCGTGCAGAAGCAGGGGTAGAGCAGGTCCAAGCCAGCGAGCTTGTCGAGCGCGGCCTTGTAATCGGCCATGTACGCGGACTGGCGCCGCACCGGCTCCTCCCACGCGAGCCCGAGCCAGGCCAGGTCTTCGACGATGGCTTGCGCGTACTCGGGCCGGCAACGGCCCACGTCGATGTCTTCGATCCGGAGCAGGAAGCGCCCGCCCGCGCCGGCGGACCGGGCCGCGAACAGCGCCGAAAGGGCGTGGCCGAGGTGCAGGTATCCGCTCGGGCTCGGCGCGAATCGGGTGACGTCGGTCATGCCCGAACGTTGACCCGCTCGGCGCCAACTGGCAATAGCTCTATGACCGTCGGCAACCAAGGATATCGATCATGAGCGAGCTTCCCGAACTTTCCGGCCCCGTGCGCGAGCCCGCATCCGGCGGCGCGGCGCGCCAGCTCGTCATCCTCTGCCACGGCGTCGGTTCCGACGGCCAGGACCTGATCGGCCTGGCGCCCTATTTCGCCAAGGTGCTGCCCGACGCCAAGTTCATCGCGCCGAACGCGCCTTACGCCTTCGACCAGGCGCCGTTCGGCTACCAGTGGTTTTCCCTGGGCGACATGTCGATGGCGCACCGGCTGCGCGGCACCAAGGCGGCGGCGCCGATCCTCAACGATTTCATTGACGAACAGCTCGCCGCTCACGGCCTCGACGAGAAGGACCTAGCGCTGGTCGGCTTCTCCCAGGGCACCATGGTCAGCCTCTACGTCGGGCTCCGGCGCCAGCGCCGGCTGGCCGGCATCATCGGCTATTCCGGCATGCTGATCGGCGCCGACGACTTGGCGACCGAGATCAAGAGCCGACCGCCTGTCTTGCTGATACATGGCGACGCCGACGACATCCTGCCGCCGGAGAACTTGGCCATGGCGACGGCGGCGCTCCGCGCCGTCGGCGTCTCGGTGCGTTCCGAGATGCGGCCGATGCTCGGCCACGGTCTCGACGAGCGCTGCATCATCGCCGGCATGGACTTCCTGGCGAGCAGCTTCGGCGTGCCGCTGCCGCAACCGAACCCGGATTCATAAAAGATTCACCGCAACCGGTTTGCCGCCCGACTCAAGATATTGTATCCTCCGGCCCGGACGAACGGAGGATCATGTTGTCGCTCGCGGCAGGCACCCATCCGGCTCTGGTTCTCAACGCCGACTTCCGGCCGTTGAGCTACTTCCCGCTGTCATTGTGGTCATGGCAGGACAGCGTTAAGGCGGTGTTCATGGACCGCGTCAACGTGATCTCCGAATACGATCACGAGGTTCGCTCGCCGAGCTTCGCCATGCGCCTGCCGAGCGTCATCTCGCTCAAGGAATACGTGCAGATGAGCCGGCGCCCGGCGTTCACCCGGTTCAACGTGTTCCTGCGCGACAGCTTCGAGTGCCAGTACTGCGGCGGCCCGCGCATCGCCGAGGATTTGACCTTCGACCACGTCATCCCGCGCTCGCGCGGCGGCCGCACCAGTTGGGAAAACGTCGTCACCGCTTGCGCGCCCTGCAACCTGCGCAAGGGGCACCGGCTGCCGAAGGCGGCGGGCATGCAGCCGCTGCGCCAGCCCGGCTGCCCGACCAACCACGAATTGCAGGAAAACGGCCGCGCCTTCCCGCCCAACTACCTGCACGAAAGCTGGCGCGACTTCCTCTACTGGGACGCCGAACTGGACGCCTGACCTTCAGGCGCCGAGCCTGTCCCCCATTTCGCCCAAGTCCTTGACGATGAGGTCCGGCGTGATGCCGAGGTCGTCCAGGGTCTGGCCGTAGCGGCGCACCCAGATCGTCGGGTAGCCGTAGTTCTTGGCGCCGATGACGTCGAAGGAATTGCCGGAAACGAAGGCGACCTGGTCGGCGCCGACGCCGATCTCGTCGACGCCGAGCTTGTAGGCGGCGTGGCCGGGTTTGTAGACCTTGTGGGGTTCGGCGCTGATGACGCGCTTGAAATGCGGTTCGATGCCGGCGTTTTTCTGGCTCTGCTCGATCATGCAGGGCGAGCCCATGGAGAGCACGAGAGATTGAAACGCGTGGCGAGGCGCTCGAGCGCCGCCGCCGCCTCTCCGTAGACCGGAAGGTGCGCGTCGGCGTCCATCCAGGCGTCGCGGGTGGCATCGTCGATCTCGAGGCCCATCTCCTCGGCGCTGAACTTGAACGCCGCCTTGGTCAGCTCGCCCCACGGTATGTGGCGGCCCATCTGGCCCATTTGGAAGCAGTAGCGCTGGGTCTGGGCGAACCAGAGCTTGGTGAAGGCCAGGCCGCGGCCAGGCAGCTTGGTCTCGATTTCGCCGGCGAGCGCCGTCTTGTCGGCGATGGTGCCGTAGTAGTCGAAGGCCAAGGCCTTGACCGGCTTAAACTTTTCCATGGCAAAACCTCCCGGCTCCGACCATAGCCGCTGGGCGCGACGTTGGTAAGGGGGCGTTGACAACGGCCCGGGAATGCCTATATTCCGCCCCTTCATTCCCGGGAACGTGGATCGGCGGCTGGTTCCGTCTCATCCCGCCCCCGCTTAAGTCAGCGGGACCCAGGCCTACCGGGACAACACCACCCGGCAAACGAGGGGTAACATGAGCAAGCGCGTACAATCCAAGTACAAGATCAACCGACGCCTCGGCGT
>JAYNJY010000326.1:2976-3269 GCA_038110665.1 Rhodospirillaceae bacterium
GTTCCGCCGCTACTACTACGAGGCCGTGCGCCGCAAGGGCGACACCTCGGAAAACCTGATCGCGGTGCTGGAACGCCGTCTCGACGCCGTCGTCTACCGGCTCAAGTTCGTGCCGACGGTGTTCTCGTCACGCCAGTTCATCAGCCACGGCCACATCAAGGTCAACGGCAAGCGCGTCAACATCCCGTCCTACCAGGTGCAGGACGGCGACGTCATCGAGGTGCGCGAAAGGTCGCGCCAGATGCCGCTGGTGCTGCTCGCCGTCGAGAGCCCGGAACGCGACGTGCCGGACT
>JAYNJY010000327.1:0-3239 GCA_038110665.1 Rhodospirillaceae bacterium
CACAGTGACCGTATCGCAGTGGCCGGCGAGCGCCTCGTCGATGGCGTTGTCGACGACTTCGTAGACCATGTGGTGCAGGCCGGAGCCGTCGTCGGTGTCGCCGATGTACATGCCGGGCCGCTTGCGCACGGCCTCGAGGCCGCGCAGCACCTTGATCGAGTCGGCGCCGTATTCCTCGTGGTGCTCGGTCTCGGGGTTAGTGCCTTCGGTCGGTGTTTCTTCGCTCATGTGCTTTTCGGCCTTCGTTTCGGGTCAGGATTGGATGACGGCGCCGCCCTCGGCGACCGCGAAGAACTGGGCGCGGGTCCGGAGCGGACGGAAAAGCTCGGCGTCGGTGCCGGTCAGCCAGACCTGGCCGCCGAGCCCGCAAAGCGCATCGTAGAGCGCGCCCCGCCTGGCCTCGTCGAGGTGCGCCGCGACTTCGTCGAGGAGCAGCACCGGCTGGGCGCCCTCCTCCTCGGCGCGGGTGCGCGCATTGGCGAGCACGAGACCGATCAACAGTGCCTTCTGCTCGCCGGTGGAACAGAGCCCGGCCGGCTGCGCCTTGGGCCGGTGATGGACGATGAGGTCGCTTCGCTGCGGACCGGCCGAGGTACGGCCGGTGCGCGCGTCATCAACCCGAGCGCGCGAAAGCGCGTCGCGAAAACGGTCTTCGGCGGCAAGCGCGGGGCCGTCGGTGAGCCATGTCTCGACGTCGCCCTGGAGCGCCACTTCGGCGCCGGGGAACGGACCGAAGCCGTCGCGCGCCGCATGCGCAAGCCTGGCCGCCATGTCGAGACGCGCGACGCTGACCGCGATGCCCTTCGACGCCATGGTCTCCTCGAGCGCCGCGAGCCATGCCGGATCGGCCGGGCGGTTGCCGCGCAGCAATCGCATGCGCTCGCGCATCGCCTGTTCGTAGGCCGCGACACGGCCGGCGTGGGCCGTATCCCAGCCGAAGGCCATGCGGTCGAGGAAGCGGCGCCGCGCGCCGGCGCCCTCCTGGAATAATCTGTCCATCTGCGGCGTCAGCCAATGCGCGCTCATCACGCCGGCCAGTTCGGCCTGCGACTTCGCCGGCTGGCCGTCGATGCGCACGGAGCGGCGCTGGCCGTTGGCGGGAATGCCCGAACCCTCGTCGTCGCCGTCGTCGGACTCGATTTCGGCGCCGTCGGCGCCCTGCCAACCGGTGCCGACGTCGCTCGGGCCGGCGGCGCCGTCGATGCGCGCCGCCACCGCCCATTCGGCCGAACCGGCGCCGTTTCGCCGCGCGAGATCACCGAGCCGCGCGCCCCTGAGCCCGCGTCCCGGCACCAGCATGGAGATGGCTTCGAGCAGATTGGTCTTGCCCGCGCCGTTGGCGCCGGTGAACACTAGCATGCCGGCGTCGAGATCGAGGCGCAGGCCCGCGTAGCTCCGGAAATCGGTCAGCGTCAGGCGGCGGACGGCGCATTTCGCGGACGTGGCGGGCGCGGAAACGCCGGGCGCCGCGTCGCGGGCCATCGTCTGCTCAGTCGCCATACGGCCGGTCACGTACAGTTTCAGGCTCCTGCTTTCATCGGGTCCGGTTCCGCTCGCGCGGGCAACCTCAAACCCGCATCGGCATCAGCACGTAAAGCGCGCTCGCGTCGTCGACCTCGCGCATGACCGTGGGCGAGGCCGAATCCGCCATGGCGAAACGGGCCTGGTCGCCCTCGATCTGGCGGGTAATGTCGAGCAGGTAGGCGGAGTTGAATCCGATCTCGATGTCGGCGCCCTGGTAGGCGACTTCGAGTTCCTCGGTGGCGCTGCCGTGCTCCGGGCTCGACGCAGACAACACCAGCAGTCCACTGGTGAGCGCCAGCTTGACGGCGCGCGACTTCTCGCTGGAGATGACGGAAACGCGGTCGACGGCGTCGGCGAAAGCCTTGCAGTCGACTTCCATGATCTTGTCGTTGCCGGCCGGGATGACGCGCTCGTAGTCGGGGAAGGTGCCGTCGATCAGCTTCGACGTCAGCACGGCGTCGTCGAAGGCGAAACGGATCTTGGTGTCGGACAGCGATACCTCGACCTCGTCGCCGGACTCGTCGATCAGCTTGCGCAACTCGGCCACCGTTTTCCTGGGCACGATGACGCCGGGCATCTTCTCGGCGCCCTTGGGCAGCGGCACTTCCACGTTGGCGAGCCGGTGGCCGTCGGTGGCGACCGCGCGCAACACCGCCGTGCCGTCGCGCTCGGCCTTGTGCAGGTAGATGCCGTTCAGGTAGTAGCGCGTCTCTTCCGTCGAGATGGCGAACTTGGAGCGGTCGATCAGGTGGCGCAGCTCGGCCGCGGTGATCGAAAAGCTGTTCGGCAACTCGCCGCCGGACAGCACCGGGAACTCGTCGATCGGGAGCGCCTGCAGGGTGAAGCGCGAGCGCCCGGCTGAAAGCGTCAGCTCGCCGCCGCCGCCGGCATCGAGGTCGACCTGAGCGCCGTCCGGGAGCTTGCGGACGATGTCGTAGAGCGTGTGCGCCGGCACCGTGGTGGCGCCCGGCGTCGAGACCTCGGCGGCGGTCGCCTCGACGATATCGAGGTCCATGTCGGTGGCGTTTAGGCGCACCTGGCCGTCACCGGCCTCGATTTTCACGTTGGAGAGAATCGGAATGGTATTGCGGCGTTCGACGACGCTCTGCACGTGTCCGAGGGACTTCAGCAGGTCGGCCCGTTCAATGGTGAGTTTCATCGTGGAATATCAAGATGTTATTTCTATCGTGGTTACATTTTCCGCGCCCTTGCGGAACTTCCCCCAGGACACGAAAGAGGGCGCGGAACGGCCCTCCCGAAGACGTTTGCCATTATAGCAAAACGCCTTGGTTTCCAAAGCCTTTTCCCGGTTTTTTTGGACGCCGTGCGAGGTTTCGGGGGCACCCCGCCAAGCACCTCCCAGAATTGCCCCGAAATCGGCCCCCCTGGACCAGCCTCGGGTCAGCCTTCGAGCATACGCCGTAGCAGCTCGACGTCCTCGTTGAAGGCGGTGTCGTGCTCGCGCAGTTCCTCGACCTTGCGCACCGCGTGCATCACCGTGGTGTGGTCGCGACCGCCGAACTTGCGGCCGATCTCAGGCAGCGATCGCGAGGTCAGCTGCTTGGCCAGATACATGGCGACCTGGCGCGGCCGGGCGACGGAGCGCGCGCGCCTTGCGGAATGCATGTCGGAGATGCGCACGTTGAAATGGGAGGCGACCTGCTTTTGGATTTCCTCGATGGTGACGCGGCGGTCGTTGGCGCGCAGCAGATCGC
>JAYNJY010000328.1:0-3231 GCA_038110665.1 Rhodospirillaceae bacterium
CAACGTGCTGGCGTTTCATCAGTACATGTGGGGCGTCGGGTTGGCCATGGGCGCTTTGGGCGGCATTTTGATCGCGCCGATCTCGCTGCTTCATCCGGATTTAGGTGCGACCTTTCTAATTCGCGGATTTGCGGCGATGACGCTTGGCGGCTTCGGATCGCTGGGCGGCGCTGTCCTCGGCGCGCTTCTTCTCGGTATATCAGAGCAGCTTTTCGGGTTTTACATCGCTTCGGCGCTGATCGATATCACAGCCTATCTGGTGATCGTGGCGGTGCTGGTGATCCGCCCGGCCGGTCTGTTCGGCAAGACCGTCATGGTGCGGGTGTGAGGTTGCCGCGATGACTGACCAACCCACCCCGATCGAGTTGCAGGCGCCGGAGACGGCGGCGCACATGGTCGCCATGACGCGGGCGCGGCGGCTGTTTTATATCGTTCCCCTGATCGCCCTGGCCATTCCGTTCATCGCAAACGAGTACATCCTTTGGGTGGTCAACGCGATCCTGGTCTATTCCCTGGTGACCGTGGGCTTCAACCTCATCATCGGCAATTTGGGCCAGCTCGCCTTCGCCAATACCGCGTTCTTCGGCATCGGCGCCTATACGACGGCGATTTTCATGGTCTATGCCGGCATTCCCTATGCCTTAGCCATCGTGCTGTCGGCCGTGGTCGGCGGCCTCGCTGGCTTTCTCGCCAGCGTCACGGCGCTTCGCGGCATCCGGCTCTACTATCTCGCCATCATCACGCTCGCCTTCGGCGAACTGATGCGCTGGGTCTATCTGCACGGCGACAAGGTGACCAAGGGCTCCGACGGCCTGTTGATGCCGCCGGCGTTCTTCTTCGGCATCCCCTTGGATTCGGAAATCCCCAAGTTCTACGTGTTCCTGGCGTTGACCGTGGTGGTGATCAAGGCGTCGTCGAACCTGATGCGGTCGAAAGTCGGCCGCGCCGTCGTCGCCATCCGCGACAACGAGGCGGCGACCGCGTCGCTGGGCATCGATACGGCGCGCTATCTCGTCCTCGCCTTCGTCTGGAGCGGCGCCGTGGTCGGTATCGCTGGCGCCATGTTCGCGGTCCTGACCGAGCGTGTGCTGCCGGAAGCCTTCGGCCTGACCGAAGTCATCATTCACTTCGGCATGGTGCTGGTCGGCGGCGCCGGCAGCATCGTCGGCAGCGTTCTCGGCGCCATCGCCCTGACCGCGCTGCCGGAATATTTCCGCCAGTTTCCGGGTATGGACGAACTGTTCTTTGGCATCGTCATCGTCCTGATCCTGTTATTCCTGCCGAAGGGGCTGGTGAGCCTTCTGGCTAAGCTATCGCCGCTTTTCAAAGAGCGTTACTACAGGGATTAGGCCGATGGACGCTCTTCTCAAACTCGATAGGGTCTCGGTCAACTTCGCCGGCCTGCGCGCGCTTTCCAACGTCAGCTTCAACGCCTATGCCGGCGAGGTCCGTGCCGTCATCGGCCCCAACGGCGCCGGCAAGACGACGCTGTTCAACGCCATTTCGGGATACGTGCCGGCGACGGAAGGGAAAATCCTGTTTCAAAACGAACCGATCCACGGACTGGAACCGCACACCATTTCGGCCAAGGGTGTGCGCCGGACGTTCCAGAACGGCGGCCTGTTTCCCGAAATGACGGCGCTGGAAAACGTGCTCGCCGGGCTGCACGTGCACATCGAGAGCAGCTTCCTCGGCACCCTTTTCGGTACCAAGCAGGCGCGCGAGGCCGCCCGCGAGGGGATTGCCCGGGCGCTCAAGCTGCTCGACCTCATGGACCTGGGCTTCCTCGCCGATCAGCAGGTCAAGAACTTGTCCGGCGGCCAGCAGCGAATGGTCGAGATCGTTCGCACCCTGGCGACGGAACCGCCGTTGCTGCTACTCGACGAGCCGGTGGTCGGCCTGTCGCCGCCGATGCGCAACCGGATGATGGAGATCATCCGCCGGCTCGCCGGCGAGGAGGGGCTCGCCATCATGCTGATCGAACATGCGATCGAATTGGTGATGGCCGGATCCGACGTGATCGTGGTGCTCAGTTCGGGGGAACTGATCGCCGAGGGCAAGCCGGAGGAGGTTAGACAGAACCGCGAAGTGTTGGAGGCTTATCTTGGCCACGCCTGAGCCGATCCTCACCGTCCAGGGGTTGCGTGTCGCCTACGGCACCAAGGAGGTGCTGCAGGGCATCGACTACGACGTTTCCGAGGGCGAGGTCGTCTCGGTGCTCGGCGCCAACGGCAGCGGCAAGTCGACGTCGATCAACGCGATCAGCGGCTTCGTGCCGGCCAAGGCAGGCAAGGTCACGTTCGAGGGGAAGGACATCACCAACCTGCCCGCGCACGCGATTTTCCGCCACGGCATCATCCTGGTGTCCCAGGCCCGCGACCTGTTCCCGTTCCTGTCCGTTGAACACATTCTCCGCCTAGGCGGCGTGATCCGAAATCGTGCCGGAACCGAAGAACAGTTGGAGCGGGTCTTCAACTACTTCCCGCGCCTCAAGGAGCGGCGCAAGCAGCTCGCGCGCACGCTCTCGGGCGGCGAGCAGCAGATGGTCGCAATCGGCCGCGCAGTGATGTCGAAGCCCAAGCTGTTACTGCTCGACGAGCCGTCCGGCGGCTTGGCGCCGCAGTTCGTCAACGAGATCGGCAACATCATCCAGATGCTCAAGGACGACGGCGCCACCATGCTGATGGTCGAGCAGAACCTGAAGCTTGCGCTCAAGATCGCCGACCGCTTCATCATTCTTCGCGACGGCCGGGTCAGCGACGGCGGCTTCGTAAAGGCGCTGGAGGGCAACCACGACGAGATCGTGCGGACGATCTATCTCTAGGTGTGCCAGCCGGAGACCCGCGAGGGCGCCGTCCACTCCGTGTCGTCGATGTTGAACCGTACCCGATTGGGCTGAGCGTCGCCGCCACCATTGATGCCGAACGGCGAATGGTCGACGCGGTCACCAAGGACGGACACGTGGCAATCCGCCAGCGCGGTGATTGAAAACTCCGTTCCACAGCCGCCCCGATGGCGGCCGGGCCCCGACGATTCCTCACGAATGCCGAGTTTTTGGAACCGCAGCGGATAACGGTGCTCCGACATTTCGACCGACATGAACCCGGCGAGCGAACTGGGCAACGTCCCGTTGACCAGGCCGTCGCTGGCGGCGCTGCCGCTGATCCTCCCCCACAGAATTGGTCCACCGTCTATGCTATGGAACGGAGGATCGAAGATGGCAACGAAACG
>JAYNJY010000329.1:0-3220 GCA_038110665.1 Rhodospirillaceae bacterium
GCCGAGCACTGCGCGGCGACCGCGCTGGTGACGCTCGGGCTCTACAAGGATGCCGGTGCGAGGCTCGAAAGCCTGGCCCAACGCGTCCCCGAAGAGCCGGCGTTCAAGGCGGAGATTCTTGGTCAGGCGGCGCAGGCCTGGCTGCTTGCGGACATGCCGGCACGGGCCGAGGCGGCGGTGTCGGCGGCACTCAAGCTGCAGCCGGGCGCCGTAGAGCTTTTGATCGACCGTTCCCAGGCGCGCGCGCAGTTGGCCGACTACAAGGGCGCGCTCGCCGATCTCGACGCCGCCATCGCCAAGGACCCGAAGCGTCCCGACGCCTTCGCTTTCCGCGCCGCCGCCAAGCGCTACCTCGAGGATCGCAAGGGTGCAGAGGCCGATGTCGAACGCGCACTCGCGCTCGATCTCAATCATGCGCCTTCGCTGCTCGAACGCGGCAACCTGCGCCGCCTTGCCGGCGACGATGCCGGTGCCCGCGCCGACTGGCTGATGGTGCTGTCGCTCAACCCCGACGGGGCCGCCGGCGACGCGGCGCGCGCCAACCTGGAACGCATGGACGTGAAGAACCGCTGACGGCGACAGGACCTAGAAGTCGAGGTCGGCGTAAATCTTCGCTGGCGCGGCACCGGGAATGTGGTCGTCCAGGATCGCGCGGAAGCTCGGCCGCGACTTGATCCGCGCATACCAGTCCTTGGCGCCGGGATGGTCGGCCCAGGGCACATCGCCGAGATAGTCGATGCACGAAACATGTGCCGCGGCGGCGATGTCGGCGAGCGAGAAGTCGTCGCCGCCGAGCCAGCGCCGCCGGTCGGTGAGATAGGCGATGTAATCCAGGTGATGGTGAATGTTGGCGTGGCCGGCGCGCACGCTTTTCGAATCCGGCTCGCCCAGGCCGAGGAAGCGTTTGTTGATCTTCTCGCCGATCAGGTAGCGCGTAACCTCGTCGTTGAATTTGTGGTCGAACCAGTAGACCAGCCGGCGCACCTCGGCGCGGGAAAGCGCGCCGCGGCCGATCAGCGATGGCTCGGGATGCATCTCGTCGAGGAATTCGCAGATGGCGTCGCTGCCGGAAATCGCCGAGCCGTCACCCTCGACCAGCACCGGCACTTCGCCCGCCGGATTGAGCTTCAGGAACTCCGGCCGCCGGTCCCAAACGCTTTCCGCCTTGAGTTGGAAATCGAGCCGTTTTTCCGCGAGGACGATGCGGACCTTGCGGCAAAACGGTGACAGCCACAGGTGATAGAGGGTGCGCATGGCTCCTTATAGCGCCGGCCATCGGCCTTCACAATCAACGCCTTGCCGGAATTCCCTTGGTCATGCTCACCCAAGTCTCGCATGATTGTGATGCCGCGCGAGCGGTGAACCGGCCTATGTTGGGGGCGTGAAGCGAATTCACGTCGCAAGAACCGAAAAGACCAAAAGGAAATCCCATGCTGATTAGAGAGCGCAAGGCTTCCGACGTTGCCGCATCGGAAATCACCCCGAAATCCCTGTTCATGAACCGCCGCAAGTTCATCCAGTCGGCCGCCATGACCGGCGCCGCGGTGGCGGTCGGTCCCTACGCGCTGACCCGCGCGGCCGAGGCCGGCGCCAAGCTCAGTGGCGTGAAGCCGTCGAAGTGGGACCTCAAGAGCCTCGGCGGCGAGAAAGCGACGCCTTACGAGGACGTCACTAGCTACAACAATTTCTACGAATTCGGCACGTCGAAGAGCGACCCCAAGCGCGCCGCCGGCACCTTGAAGCCGAAGCCCTGGACGGTGGTGGTCGACGGCCTTTGCGAAAAGCCCGGCCGCTACGATGTCGACGATTTGATCAAGGGCAGCCAGCTTGAGGACCGGGTCTACCGTTTCCGTTGCGTCGAGGCATGGTCCATGGTGGTGCCGTGGGTTGGCATTCCGCTCGCCGAGGTGATCAAGCACATGGGCCCCAAGGCCGATGCCAAGTACGTCGCCTTCGAAACCCTGGTCGATCCCGTGCAGATGCCGGGCCAGGGTTTCGCCGCGATGAAGTGGCCCTATCGCGAGGGCCTGCGCATGGACGAGGCCATGAACCCGCTGTCGCTGCTCGCGGTCGGCCTCTACGGCGAGGTGCTGCCGAACCAGAACGGCGCGCCGATCCGCTTGGTGACGCCTTGGAAGTACGGCTTCAAGTCGATCAAGTCGATCGTCCGCATTAGCTTCACCGAGAAGCAGCCGCCGACGTCGTGGAACATGTCGGCCGCGCGCGAGTACGGCTTCTATTCGAACGTCAATCCGAACGTCGATCACCCGCGCTGGAGCCAGGCCAAGGAACGGCGCCTCGGTGGTCAACGCAACGTGTTCGGCTTCGTCGCTAAGCAGCCGACGTTGATGTTCAACGGCTACCAGGAAGAGGTCGCGAGCCTCTACCAGGGCATGGACCTGGCCAAGTTCTACTAGGCCACGCTACCCTCCCGCCGATATGACGCCCAACCAACGCATCCGCTGGGTCGCCAAGCCGGCCATCTGGCTGCTGGCGCTCGCGCCACTTGCCTGGCTCGTGTGGCTCGCCCTCAACCAGCAGCTCGGCCCCAATCCGGCCGAATCGATGAACCGCTTCCTCGGCGATTGGGCGTTCCGGTTGCTGCTCGTCGCCCTCGCGGTGACACCGCTCCGGCTGCTCACTGGCAATGCCACCGTGGTTCGCTTCCGGCGGCTGCTCGGGCTGTTCGCCTTCTTCTATGTGGCGCTGCATCTCGCCAGCTACGTCGCCGTCGACCAGTTCTTCGACTGGAAGGCGATCTGGAACGACATCGTCAAGCGCACCTACATCACGCTCGGCATGGCCGGTTTCGTCATATTGCTGGCGCTGGCCGCGACATCGACCAAGGGCATGATTAAGCGCCTCGGCGGCAAGGGCTGGAACCGCTTGCACAAGGGCGTCTACCTGGCCGGTGCCTTGGCCGCGGTGCATTTCATCATGATGCGGAAGGGCTTCCAGTTGGAGCCGCTGGTCTACGCCGGCATCCTGGCGCTTCTACTGGCGGCCCGGCTGCTGCCGGCGCGGCGGCGCGCCTCGCATCAGGCTTCCAGTACGTAGCGCCCCGGCGCGTTCATCAGCGGTTTGCGTCCCGGCGCGCCGATCGGCGGCGGCGGCACTTCCGGATCGGCGAGCGAGGTCGCCGCATAGGCCGCCAGCCGGGCGCCGTCGGACGCCGCCATGTGCGCCAGATGCACCAGCTTGGTCGGCGAATTGGCCAGAT
>JAYNJY010000330.1:0-403 GCA_038110665.1 Rhodospirillaceae bacterium
GGGCTGTTCTTGGCGGCCAGCGTTGCCGCCTGGTCGGTCTGGAACTTGGCGGCGTCGGCGCCGCCGGCCTTGGCTTGCTCGATCAGCAGCTTGGCGGTCGCCATCGAGCCCTCGTGGTTGACGCCGATCTCGGCGATCACGTAGGGCGTCCGGCCGGCGCCGACGGTCTTGCCGGCCAGGGTCATCGTCGGGGATGCGGTCGCGGTCATGGTTGGGGCCTCACATACGCTCGAACAGCCGACGAACACGGTCTTTCGTCAGCACCGATTTGAACGCCGCGCCGAGCGCGTTGACCAGCGGCTTCTCGTGCACGACGGAGGCGGCGAAAAGCTGCTCGCGCTCGGCGTCGGTCAGTCCCGCGCAAACACCCTTCGGCAGTTCGATGCCCTGGGCATCGACCATG
>JAYNJY010000330.1:413-3214 GCA_038110665.1 Rhodospirillaceae bacterium
CGTCCGTCTCGCGCGGATAGAACTCCTCCATCACCGCCATGACGATGCAGTTGGCCATGCAGTGGTGGGTGTGCAGCACCATGGAGAGCCCTGCCGACAGCGGATGGACGACGCCGACGTAGCTGTTGCCGATGGCCGAGCCGCCCATGTAGGAGGCGACCATCAGCTTCTCGCGGTTCTCCGGCGCCATCATGTCGCCGTCGAGGAACACCTCGCGGCAGAGGTTGAGCGCCTCGCGCGAATAGGCGTCGGCGACGGCGTGGCGGAACGAGCCGTTCAGCGACTCGATGCAATGGATGTAGGTGTCGAGGCCGGTGTAGAAGAACTGGTCGCGCGGCACCGTTGCGGTCAGGCCGGGGTCGAGGATCAGCCGGTCGAACACGGTGTGGTCGCTGTTCATGCCGAGCTTCAGGTTCTTGGCGTGGTTCATCATCACGCAGGTGCGCGAGGCCTCGGCGCCGGTGCCGGAAAGCGTCGGCACGCCGATCTTGAAGACACCCGGGTTTGGCACCAGGTCCCAGCCCTGGTAGTCCTCGGCCTTGCCGCCGTTGGCGATCAGGTTGGAGACCGCCTTGGCGGTGTCGAGCGTGCTGCCGCCGCCGATGCCGACGACCACGTCGCGCTTGCCGGAACTGTTTTCGAGCGCCTGGGCGAGGTAGGCGTCGACCCCCTCGGTGGTCGGCTCGTCGGTGGTGTCGACGAAGATCAGCGCGTCGCCCTGATTGACCGGCAGTTGGGCGGCCAGCGGCGTGTCGCGGAAGAAATGGTCGACCAGGAAGACCGAGCCGTGGCCGGCGTCGCGCTTGGCGATCTCGTCGGCGAGCCGGGCGAAGCTGCCGGCGCCGAAGTGATACTGTCCGACGGTCTTGGTGATGCGTTCCATGTCAGCGCCTGAGTTCGGTCAAGGTTTCGCGCGTCGCGTCGATCAGGTACTCGAACTGATCGTCCGGCATCCAGGCGTGAAACGGGAACGACACCATGCGATCGAAGAAGCGGTCGGTCTCCGGGCAGTCGGCCTCGCCGAAGCCGGCCTTCTCGAACATCGGGTAGCGGTACAGCGGATAGTACTGCACCACCATCTGCACGTTGTGCACGGTCGCCATGCGGGTCATGAAATCGTCGCGGCCGCGCCCGGCCGGCGTGCCGTCGTAGCGTGCCGGCAGGCAGTAGTAGACGTTGGTGCGGCCCTCGGGCGTCGCCTGGAAGGCCAGTTCGGGGAAGTCCTTCACCGCGGCCATGAACTTCTCGGCGCGGCGGCGGCGAAGCGCGTTGAGGTCGTCGATCTTCGGTACCTGAGTGGTGCCGGCGGCGCACTGCACCTCGCCGATGCAGTAGTTGAACGGCCACACGCCGTCCCAGTCGAAATCGACGTTCGACATGGCCGGCTTCCAGTATTGCGGGCGCTCGCCTTGGTAGGGGCGCATGCCGTTGTGGCGGAAGCCCGGCACCAGCGCCGCCGTCTCGGCGTCGCGCACGGTCAGCATGCCGCCCTCGCCCAGTGTCGAGATGTTCTTGTGCGTGTGGAAACTGAAGCAGCCGAAGTCGCCGATGGTGCCGGCCTGGCGGCCCTTGTAGGTGGCGCCGAGCGACTGCGCCGCGTCCTCGACGACCAGAAGGCCGTGCTTTTCCGCGAGCGCCATGATCGCGTCCATGTCGGCCATCAGGCCGTAGAGGTGGACGACGACGATGACCTTGGTGTTCGGCGTGATCAGCCGCTCGACGGAAGCGGCCGAGACGACGAAGGTGGCAGGATCGATATCGGCCCACACCAGCTTGGCGCCGGTCTGGGCGAACGGGATGGCGCTTGCGGCGAAGGTATGCGCCGGGGTGATGACCTCGTCGCCGGGTTGGAGCCGGCACAGCACCGCGGCCAGATGCAGCGCCGCCGTGCAGCTGCTCACCGCGAACGCGTACTCGGCACCGGCGTAGTCGCGGAACGCCTTCTCGAACTCGGCCTGGTAACGGCCCTGGGTCAGCGGATCGGCGGTCTGAATCGCCTCGACGATGAAGGCGATGTCGTCGTCGGAATAGCGTGAGCCGCGGCCGCTCCACGGAACGGCCGGTTGGTTGGGAGGTGTGCGTGTGTCTGCCATGGGGTTACCTGTTCGCGGTCACTTCGCCGGGTCGACGCCGTGCTTCTCGGCGATCGCGTCGGCGTAACGGTCCATCCGGCTTTCGTCGTTGGTCATATTGGTGTCGTGGCGCCGATACCTGTAGAGCGGCAGCGTGACCCGGTGGATCCGGTACTTCTGCAGGAACCGGATGCGCAGGTCCTCGTCCTCGCGCGACAGGAACCCCTCATCGTAGAGGCCGATGTCGATCAACTGCTCGATGCGGAACATGATGCCGCAGCCGATCGGCGCCTTGGCGCAGTTCATCCGGCCGAGCACGCTCTCGTGGTCGTCGATCAGCAGGTAGTCGGTGGCGACGGCGTCGATATCGTTGTTCAGCCGAAGATGCATGAGTAGGATCTTGAGAAAATCGTTATGCACGTAGTCGTCGGAATCGAGCCGCACGATGAACTGACCGCGTGCCTCCTTGATGCCGCGATTGATCGCCGCCGGCAGGCCCAGGCACTCATCGTGCTTGAACAGCCGGATGTCGCCGAGGAAATGGTGGAGGCCGTCACGGGTGCGGTCGTTGCTGCCGTCGTCGATGACGACGACTTCGTAATCGTCGCGCGCCAACGACTGGTTGAGGATCGATCGCAAGCAGCGGCCGATGTATTTCTCCTGGTTGTAGACCGGTATGACGACGGAGACGGAGGGAACGCTCATCGGATCCTTCTATTAGGCTACGAG
>JAYNJY010000331.1:0-3198 GCA_038110665.1 Rhodospirillaceae bacterium
AACCTGTGACCTACTGATTAAAAGTCAGTTGCTCTACCAACTGAGCTAAGCGCGCTCAAAAGCGTGCGGGAACATAAAAACCCGCGCCGGGGCGGTCAACCGCCTTTTCCCTGCGAATCCCGGATGGATTTAGCCGCCGAGGCCGAGCTTCTCGGTGACGCGCGTATGCACCCGCGCCGAGACGAACGACGAGATGTCGCCGCCCAAGCGTGCAATCTCCTTGACCAGGCGCGACGCGATGAACTGCTGGCGCTCGGAGGCCATCAGGAACACCGTCTCGACCCGGTTGTTGAGGCGCGCGTTCATGGACGCCATCTGGAACTCGTACTCGAAGTCGGAAACCGCCCGCAAGCCGCGCACCACCATGGTGCCGCCCTGGCCCTCGACGAAGCTCATCAGGAGGCCGTCGAAGGGCTCGACCCGGATGCGTTCCTTGACACCGTCGGCGAAGGCGTCGATCTCGGCACGCACCATGGCGGTGCGTTCTTCGAGCGAGAACAGCGGCTCCTTGCCGATATTGACGGCGACGCCGACGACCAGCCGGTCGACCAGCTTGGCCGCGCGGGTGATGATGTCCATGTGGCCGTTGGTGACCGGGTCGAAGGTGCCCGGATAGACCGCGACGCGTTCCGTCATTTGTCGTCCCCTTTGTCGTCACTCTCATCAGCCGTCTCGCCCTCGGCGGCGGCCTCAACTTCCGTGGCGCCAGCTTCGCCGTCGCCCGCCTCTTCTTCGTCGTCTTCCTCGTCGTCGCCGAGATCGCGCAGCCGGCTCACGGAAACCAGCGTCTCGCCGTCGGCGACCTTGAACACCGTGACGCCGCGGGCCGAACGCCCGACGGTGCTGATCTGGTCGACCGGGCAGCGGATGATCTGGCCGCCGTCGGAGACCATGATGATCTGGTCGTCGTCCTGGACGGTGAAGGCGGCGACGATGGCCGCCGCCGGCTCACCCTTGCCACGGCCGAGTTCGATGCCGGTGATGCCCTGGCCGCCGCGTCCGGCGATGCGGTACTCGTAGGCCGACGAACGCTTGCCGAAGCCGTCGTCGGTGACGGTGAGGATGAATTCCTCGTTGGCCGCCATCTCCTGGAACTGCGGCTCTTCGAGGCGGACGGCGAGTTCCTCGTCGCGTGCCTTATCCTCGTCGCGCTGGGTGTAGTCGCCGCCACGCAAACGCCTGGCCGCGCTGACCGCCTGGAGGTAGAGGTCGCGCTCCTCGATGCCGACCTTGACGTGGCGCAGCGCCGACATGGCGATGACCTCGTCGTCCTTCGCCAGCTTGATGCCGCGCACACCGGTCGAGGCGCGGCTCGAGAACACGCGCACGTCGGAAACCGGGAAGCGGATGACCTTGCCGCCACGCGCCGAGAGCAGGATGTCGTCGTCCTCGGTGCAGGTACGCACGCGCACCAGCTTGTCGCCGTCGTCGAGCTTCATGGCGATCTTGCCGTTGGTCATGACGTTGGTGAAGTCCGAGAGCTGGTTGCGCCGCACGTTGCCGGACGCGGTAGCGAACATCACCGAGAGATCGGCCCAACTCGCCTCGTCCTCGGGCAACGGCATCATCGTGGTGATGGTCTCGCCTTCCTTCAAGGGCAGGATGTTGACCATCGCCTTGCCACGCGCCTGCGGCGTGCCGAGCGGCAGCTTGTAGACCTTGAGCTTGTAGACGATACCGGTGGACGAGAAGAACAGCACCGGCGTGTGGGTGTTGACGACGAACACCTGGCTGACGAAATCCTCGTCGCGGGTCGCCATGCCGGAGCGTCCCTTGCCGCCGCGACGCTGCGCGCGGTAGGTGCTCAAGGGCACGCGCTTCATGTAGCCGCCGTTGGTGACGGTGACGACCATGTCCTCGCGCTGGATCAGGTCCTCGATGTCGTGCTCGAACTCGCTTTCTTCCAGCACCGTGCGGCGCGGGTCGGCGAACTGCTCCCTCATCGCGACCAGTTCGCCGCGCAGCAGGCCGTAGAGCTTTTCGCGCGACGCCAGGATCGAGAGGTATTCCTCGATCTGCTTGCCGAGTTCCTTGAGGTCGTCGCCGATCTTGTCGCGTTCGAGACCGGTCAACCGGTGCAGGCGTAATTCCAGGATGGCGCGCGCCTGGGCCTCGGAGAGCTTGTACTTGCCGTCGACGACGGCGTGGCCGGGCTCGTCGAGGAGCGCGATCATCGGCGCCACGTCCTCGGCAGGCCAATCGCGCGCCATCAACTGCTCGCGCGCCTTGGTCGGGTCGGGTGCGGCGCGGATCAGCGCGATGACGTCGTCGATGTTGGCGACGGCAACGGCCAAGCCGGCCAAGACGTGGGCGCGTTCGCGCGCCTTGCCGAGTTCGAAGATGGTGCGCCGACGGATGACCTCCTCGCGGAAGTTGATGAAGGCGACGAGGATCTCCTTCAGGTTCATCAGCCTTGGCTGGCCGCCGTCGAGCGCCAGCATGTTGACGCCGAAGGACGTCTGCAGCGGCGTGAAACGGAACAGCTGGTTGAGCACGATCTCCGGCTCGGCGTCGCGCTTGATCTCGATCACCACGCGCACGCCGTCGCGGTCGGACTCGTCGCGCAGATCGGCGATGCCCTCGATACGCTTGTCGCGCACCTGCTCGGCGATGCTCTCGATCATGCGCGCCTTGTTCACTTGGTAGGGAACCTCGTGCACGATGATGGCGGTGCGGCCCTTGGCCAGTTCCTCGAACGTGGTGCGGCCGCGCATGACGACGGAACCGCGGCCGGTCTTGAAGGCGGACAGGATGCCCTGCCGGCCCATTATCAGGCCGCCGGTCGGGAAATCCGGCCCCGGCACGTAACGTTCGATGATCTCGTCGATGGAGATGTCCGGGTTCTCGACGTAGGCGCAGCAGGCGTCGATCACCTCGCCCAGATTATGCGGCGGAATGTTCGTCGCCATGCCGACGGCGATACCGCCGGCGCCGTTGACGAGCAGGTTCGGGAAACCGGCCGGCAGCACCGACGGCTCGACCACGGTCTCGTCGTAGTTGGGCTGGAAGTCGACGGTTTCCTTGTCGATGTCTTCCAGAAGCTCGTGCGCCGAATGCGCCAGGCGGGCCTCGGTATACCGCATGGCGGCGGCGCGGTCGCCGTCCATCGAGCCGAAGTTGCCCTGCCCGTCGATCAGCGGCAGGCGCATGGAGAAGTCCTGCGCCATGCGCACCATGGCGTCGTAGATCGCCTGGTCG
>JAYNJY010000332.1:0-3184 GCA_038110665.1 Rhodospirillaceae bacterium
TTTCGGCGCCGCGCTTCGCGCTTGGCGACAGGGCGAGACGCTGGCGGCGGAATAGCGCGTCCTTTCCGCAATCATGGCCGAAAACACGAAAACCGCCGACCCATCTGGGGCGGCGGCCGCGTAACATCCGAAAGATGCTTTACGGAGGCTTAGAAGCCTTCGCGCTCCAGACGTTTGCGCTCCAGCTTGCGGGCCCGGCGCACGGCCTCGGCCTTTTCGCGCGCGCGGCGCTCGGACGGCTTCTCGTAGGAACGACGCAGCTTCATTTCCCGGAACACGCCTTCGCGCTGCATCTTCTTCTTCAGGACCTTCAGGGCCTGATCGACGTTGTTATCACGAACGGAGACTTGCACGTTTGCCTCAACCTCATCATCTTAAAAAGAGCGGACGGGAACACGCCTTCGCATCCCGAAGACGAGCCTTTTAGCATAGGCAATCCGGGAAGTGAAGTCCTGATTTCCCTGATTTTTTCGCCGTTTAGGAGTGAGCGTAGGGCATGGCCATCCTCAAAATCGCCCGCATGGGCCATCCCGTGCTGATGACGCCGGCCCGGGAAGTGGCCGATCCGAACGATCCGGCGGTGCATGCGCTGATCAACGACATGGTCGAAACCATGCTCGACGCCCCCGGTATCGGCCTTGCTGCGCCCCAGGTGCACGTGCCGGCGCGTATCGTCGTTTTTCTCGTCCCGGAAGGCCGTGGCGGCGCGGAAGGCGTGCCCTTGACGGCGCTGATCAACCCAGTGATCGAGCCGGTGAGCGACGAACTGGTCGAGGGCATGGAGGGCTGTCTTTCACTGCCGGAAATGGCCGGCACCGTGCCGCGCCATGCCCACATCCGCTATCGCGCGCAGAATCCCGATGGCTCCACGTTCGAGCGCGAGGCCCGGGGATTCCACGCCCGCGTCGTCCAGCACGAATGCGACCACCTCGACGGCATCCTCTATCCGATGCGGATGACCGACCTCTCCAAGCTCGGTTACGCCGACGAAATGGCGAAGGGCCGGGAGATCGACGAAGAGGAGGAAGACCTTGACTGATCGGATCACCCTCCAGCGCGACGCGGTCATCGCCGCCGCGCTCCAGCACGTTCCGTTCGACGGCTGGTCGTGGAAGGCGCTCGAAGCGGGCGCCGTCGACGCCGGCATGCCGGCGATCGACGCGAAACGGCTGTTCACCGACGGCCTCGCCGGCGCTGCCGACCATTTCGCCGATTGGGCCGACCGGCGCATGCTGGCGGCGCTGGAGACGCGGGACCTCGCGTCCATGCGCATCCGCGAGCGCATCCATGCCTGCGTCAAGACCCGCATCCAGCAGAATGCCCCCTACAAGGAGGCCTTGCGCCGGCTGCTCTCGTTCCTGGCGTTGCCGACGAACGCCGGCTTGGCATCACGCATCACCTGGCGCAGCAGTTCGGCGATGTGGTATGCGGCTGGCGACCGCTCGGCCGACTGGAACCACTATTCCAAGCGCGGCCTGCTTTCGGCGGTGTATTCCTCGACCGTGCTCTACTGGCTTTCCGACGACGGCGACGAGAGCGGCGACTACCCCGATACCTGGGGTTTCCTCGACCGGCGCATCGACGACGTGCTCAGGACGTTCTCGCTGCCGAAGCGCATCCTCGGCCGGCTCGACAGCGTCGCCGCGCCGCTGAAGCGGCGCTTCCAGCGGTTCGCGACCTAGCGTACCGCCGCCACTTCGGTCTCGAACGGGGTGGATTCGAGCGTCAGCCGCCAGGTATCCTTGAAACCGGCCTGCTTCAGGCGCTCCTTGGTGGCGCGGCTGTCCTTGCGTTGGATCGGCCCGACAGCGACGCGGAACACCTGGCGCCCGTTCGCGGTGCCTTCGATGACCTGGGACTGCAACTTGCCGTGCCGCTTGGAGAACTTGTCAGCATCGGCGGCGTGGCGGTAGCTGGCGATGATGTAGTAGGTCGCCTTGTCCGCCGTCGCCGCTTTCCGGGGCAAGGCCTTCGCCGGCAGTTTCATCGCAGCCTTTTGCAGTTTCGGAGCCGCCACTGCGCGGGGCGCGGGCAATTTGGCGGCGGCGGTAAGTTTCGGCGCGGGCGGTGGCGGCGGCGGCAGGGCTTCGGCGAGTTTGACCTCGGCGAGCTTGACCCGTTTGACAGGCTGCATCGGGGCCGATCGGTCAGTGCCGAGGATCAAGCTGTCGTCGCGGACCTCTGCCATAGCCCGTGCGGCCGGCTTCGGCTCGGGTTTAGCGAGCGCGACGATGGTCGGGCTCTTGGCCGGTGCATCGCTCCATCCGGCCGACATTTCCGACGGCAGGCCGGCGTCGCCGCTGGGGGCCTCCGCAATCACCGGCTGCGGGGCTTGGCGTTTTTGATCGTTTAGTGCCGCGACGATTGTACCGGCATCCTTCCCGCCGTCGTCCGCGCGGCAGATGCTATTGCCCTCGACGCCGCGCCAAAGCGCGCAGTCCTCGCCGGTTACGGCCGAGATGCCGTGGTCGGTCAGGGACTTGTCGGTCGTCAGGTAGGAGACGCCGTCGGCGAAGAGCGAAGCGATCTGGACGCCGATCGGCAGCCCACAGGCGCCGAGCGCCAGGGGCGCCAACAACGCGCTGGCAATGCGGATGGTCGAGGACATGGCTTTCATTCCCCCAGGGTGCGGGTTGCGAGCAGTTTATGGTTATGGTTTTCCCGTTCTTGCCTTCCACGCTTAACCGAAAATAGTTAACAAATCGCGGACGTGCCGAGGCCCGCCGGACGTTCAAGTCGGACAAAAAGAGGGCTAGGCGGGGAGCCTAGCCCTTTGGGTCATCAGGGATGTATCCGTTGCCTCCCGGGGGAAGGGAGGATCGGTGGCCAGGACTCGGGAAACCCGAGCCCAAGCCAAACCGGCATAACGCAAAATACGCCAGCCGATGGCCTATGGTCGCCGATATCGCCCGATCTCGCAACACACGATCGTACACGCGTTCGTGAGTGCGGCCGGCGCGGCTTTCGCGGGGCGGATGGGGCCGTTAACGATTGGCCTCGGCGCACGAACGGCGTATGATGCGGGCCATGAGCGAAGATACGCGCGACGACATGCCATTCCTGCGCCGGCTCGGCCTGGTTCCGGAGCGCGGCGCCGAAATCCGGACAGACAAGGCTCAACGCCCGACCAACGGCCGCGGTACCGCCGACGCGGCGCCGATGGCGCGGCCGGTGGGCCCCGCGC
>JAYNJY010000333.1:0-3170 GCA_038110665.1 Rhodospirillaceae bacterium
GATCGCGGATCATGCCGACGGCGATGGTGGCGATGCCGGTCTCGCGCTTGATGGTTTCGGCGAGCGGCACTTGATAGCCCGGCCCGCTGGTGCCGACCGGCGGGCGCGTCGCAAAGTTGCCGCCCGACGAGACGTCGATGAAATCGCAGCCCCGCGCCTGCAGCGCCTTGGTGACGACGACGGACTCCTCGATGGTGATGCCGGGCGCCTCCCAGTCGGTGCCGGAAAGGCGCACACCCAGCGGCCGGTCGGCCGGCCAGGCCGCGCGCACGGCATCGAACACCTCGAGCGGATAGCGCATGCGATTCTCCAGGCTGCCGCCGTATTCGTCCGCGCGCTTGTTGGCGATGGGCGAGAGGAACTGGCTGAGCAGATAGCCGTGCGCACCATGCACTTCGAGCACCTTGAACCCGGCGCGCGCCGCGCGCCTGGTCGAGGCGGCGAAAGCGTCACGGACGCGGTCCATGTCGGAGCGCGTCATCTCCGCCGGGACATGCCAGCCCTCAGAGAAAGCGACGGCCGACGGGCCGATGGTCGGCCACGCACCCTGCCCCGGCGCCAGCGGCTTACCACCCTGCCACGGCAGATTGCAGGACGCCTTGCGGCCGGCGTGGGCAAGTTGGATCGCCGGCACGGCCTGGCCGAAGCGCTCGTAGAATTCGACGATGCGGGCGAAGGCCTGTTCCTGCTCGTCGGTATAGAGCCCGGTACATCCCGGCGTGATGCGCCCGATCGGCTCGACCGCCGTGGCTTCCGTGAACACCAGCGCCGCGCCGGAGACCGCATATTGGCCGAGATGCATCAGGTGCCAGTCGTTGGGCAGGCCGTCGGCAGCGCTGTACTGGCACATGGGCGCGATCACGACGCGGTTGGCAAGCTCCAGGTTGCCAAGTTTGAACGGTTCGAACAGTCGGGAACTCATGCTGCCTCCATGGCGTGACTTGATACGGGACCGCCCTCAGGCGGCCAGGGATTGAACGTAACCTTGCAGGGCGGCCCCGTCCTCGACGGTGACGCGCCCGCGCGCCAGTGCGATCCAGCCCTTGCGCTCGAATTCCTTCACGACGCGGCTGACGACTTCGCGCACGGAACCAAGCTCGACGGCGAGTTCCTGGTGGGTCGTTTCCATGGCGCCGCCGTCGCCGCTGCACTTGAGCAGCAGGTCGGCGAGCCTGAGGTCGAGGCGGCGGAACGCCACTTCCTCGATCAGCACCATGAGATCGGCGAGGCGGGTACCGAAGGCGGTGAACACGAAGTCTCGTAACGCCGCCGAGGTCGCGAGCCAGTCGCGGAATGCGGCTTCCGGGATGGCGACCGCCTCGATGTCGGTCTCGGCCACGCCTTCGGCGCCATAACCTTTGTGCGCCATCAGGCACGCCGTCGTCATGACGCAGGCCTCGCCGCCGGTGACCCGGTAGAACACGATCTCGCGGCCGTTCTCGGCGACCATCTGGACGCGCACCGTCCCCGACAACAAAAACAGTAAATTTCCGCATTCGGCGCCCGGCTGGAACATCACCGCGCCGGCCGGCGCGGCGATCGGCTGGCCCTTGCGACCCAAGAGCGCACGGGCCTCAGGTTTGAGGCCGGCGAGCGCCGGAAAACTGGAAACCCTATTACCGTTCATAATCCGCCCGCCCAGCCGCCGACGCGCGCCTACTCGAAACGGACGTCGCAGATTTCGTAGGACTTGTCGCCGCCGGGCGTCATCACCTCGACGACGTCGCCGATGGTCTTGCCGATCAGCGCGCGCGCGAGCGGCGCCGTCACCGAGAGCCGGCCCGAATTGATGTCGGCCTCGTGGCTGCCGACGATCTTGTAGGTGATCTCCTCGTCGGTGTCGCCGTCGGCGACCATGACGGTGGCGCCGAAGCGCACCGTGTCGCCGCTCAGCTTGGAGGTATCGATGACCTCGGCGCGGCTGATGATGTCCTCGAGTTCGGCGAGGCGCCCCTCGATGAAGCTCTGGCGCTCGCGCGCGGCATGGTACTCGGCGTTCTCGGAAAGATCGCCGTGCTCGCGTGCCTCGGCGATGGCCTTGATCACCGCCGGCCGTTCCTCGTTCTTCAGGCGCCGGCGCTCATCCTCCAGAACGACCAGGCCCTCGCGGGTCATGGGGAACTTTTCCATTACGTCTCCCCGTCAGTAAGACCCCTCAAAATAAGCTTGCAGCGGCGCCACTTCAAGGCTCGCCGTCTTGAGCGCGGCGATACCGTCGACGGCGGCGAGCGCCGCCGCCATGGTGGTGTAGTGCGGAACGTTGTTCATCAACGCGGAACGGCGGATCGAGAAGCTGTCGGCGATGGCTTGGGCGCCCTCGGTGGTGTTGATGACGAGCTGCACCTCGCCGTTGACCAGCGCGTCCTCGCAATGCGGGCGGCCTTCGAGCACCTTGTTGACGCGGGTGACGTCGAGCCCCTGCTCGGCGAGGTATTTCTGCGTGCCGCCGGTGGCGAGCAGCTTGAAGCCCATCTCGCTGAGCCGCCTGGCGATACGCACTGCCGTCGGCTTGTCGCGGTCCTTGACCGAGATGAAGACCGTACCCTCGAGCGGCAGCCGATTGCCGGCGCCGAGCTGCGACTTGGCGAAGGCGCGCGCGAAATCCTCGTCCAGCCCCATGACCTCGCCAGTCGATTTCATCTCGGGGCCGAGGATCGTGTCGACACCGGGGAACCGGGTGAACGGGAACACGGCTTCCTTGACCGCCATGTGCGCGCGCTTGGCCTTGGACGACAGGTCGAAGTCCTTGAGCTTCTCGCCGGCCATGACACGCGCCGCGATCTTGGCGACCGGGATGCCGGTCGCCTTGGCGACGAACGGCACCGTGCGGCTGGCGCGCGGATTGACCTCGAGGATGTAGATGTCTTCGTCCTTGATGGCGAACTGCACGTTCATCAGCCCGACCACTTCGAGCGCCTTGGCGAGCTGCACGGCCTGGCGCTCGAGTTCGGCGACCATGGGCTTCGAGAGCGAATAGGGCGGTAGCGAACAGGCCGAGTCGCCGGAATGGATGCCGGCCTCCTCGATGTGCTGCATGACGCCGGCGACGAACACGTCGGTGCCGTCGGCGATGCAGTCGACGTCGACCTCGATGGCGTCCTGGAGGTAGCTGTCGAGCAGCACCGGGCTGGTGCCGGAGACCTTGACGGCCTCCTTCATGTAGAGCTTGA
>JAYNJY010000334.1:0-3151 GCA_038110665.1 Rhodospirillaceae bacterium
CGGCCACCGAGCGCACCTGCACGGTGACGTTGTCGCGGTAGAAGTCGATGGATTCGAGGAACAGGTCGTGCTTGGAGCCGAAGGTGTCGTAGAGGCTCGACTTGGAAAGGCCCATGGCCTCGGTCAGGTCGCGCATGGAGGTCGCGGCGTAACCCTTCGACCAGAACACTTGCATGGCGCGTTCCAGCACCTGCTCACGGTTGAATTCACGGGGACGCGCCAAGTTGCCTCCATAGCCCCAATGGTTTCAGACCAATTGGTTCATAATTTGCGAATGCGCGCAACAGAAATCGGCCCGTCGCGCGGGCCGGGCGCGGCCTCGATGGGTGTTCAGATCAATCCCGCCAGCGGCGACGACGGATCGGCATAGAGCTTCTTCGGCATGCGTCCAGCCAAATACGCGCAGCGCCCCGCCTCGACCGCGTGCTTCATGGCGCGCGCCATCAGCACCGGGTCCTTGGCCTCGGCGATGGCGGTGTTCATCAACACGCCGTCGCAGCCCAGTTCCATGGCGATGGTCGCGTCCGACGCGGTGCCGACGCCGGCGTCGACGATCACCGGCACGTCGGTCTGTTCGACGATCAGGCGGATGTTGACCGGGTTCTGGATACCGAGACCGGAGCCGATCGGCGCGCCCAACGGCATGATGGCGACGGCGCCGGCGTTCTCGATGCGCTTGCACATGATCGGGTCGTCGGTGCAGTAGACCATCACCTTGAAGCCTTCCTTGGTCAGGATTTCGGTGGCTTCCAGGGTTTCGACGATCTGCGGATAGAGCGTCTTCTGCTCGCCCAGGATCTCGAGCTTGACCAGGCCCCAGCCGCCGGCCTCGCGCGCCAGCCGCAACGTGCGCAGCGCATCCTCGGTGGTGAAGCAGCCGGCGGTGTTGGGCAAATAGGTGAAGCGCTTGGGGTCGAGGAAGTCGGTCAGCATCGGCTGCGACGGGTCGTCGAGATTGACGCGCCGGACCGCGACCGTGACCATGTCGACGCCGGCGGCCTCGGCGGCGGCGAGGTTTGTTGCATAGTCCTTGTACTTGCCGGTGCCGATGATCAGGCGCGAGGAGAACCGCTGGCCGGCGATGACGAGCGGGTCGTCGGCCGGCTTGGCCGCGCCGTCAGGAGCGCCGCCGCCGATGAAGTGGACGATCTCGAGCTTGTCGCCGTCGCCGAGCGGCTGGGCGGCGTAGCCCGACTTCGGCACGATCTCGCGATTGCGCTCGACCGCCACCTTGCGCTCGTCCAGGCCGATTCGGCCGAGCAGCTCGGCGACCGTCATCGGCTGGTCGAAAACGCGGTCTTCTCCGTTGATGGTCAAGCGCATGTTTTCGTCCCTCGACGTCAGCGTGGATTTCGGTGTATCCATTGGAATTCCGCCGTTTCGCGGCGGCTCTACCTTTAATTATGGGGGCTCCTGGGCGGAGGTTCAACCATGAACCTCGGGCACGTTAAGCTAGACCTTTGACGCCCCCACCGGCATGATGACCGCGCTCTTCAACGGGGGAATCCGCCAGCGGAACCGCCAGGATCGTGCAAGGATCGACCAGTCTGCCATGTCCCGGAAAATTCTCATCCTCAACGGGCCGAACCTGAACCTGCTCGGTACGCGCGAGCCGGAAATCTACGGCGCCGAGACGCTCGCCGACGTCGAGCGCGCCTGCAAGGCGTATGGCCGCAAGATCGCGCTCAAGGTCGACTTTCGCCAGTCCAACAACGAGGGCGAACTGGTGCAGTGGATTCAGGACGCGCGAAAGGACTGCGGCGCCATCGTCATCAACGCCGGCGCCTACACGCATACCTCGGTCGCCATCCTCGATGCGCTGCTCGCCGTCTCCTTGCCGGTGATCGAGGTGCATCTCTCGAACATCTACAAGCGCGACGAATTCCGCCACCACTCCTACATCTCGAAGGCGGCGACCGGCGTCATCTGCGGACTCGGCAGCCAGGGCTACCTGCTGGCGCTGGACGCCCTCGCCGATCGTCTCCAACCGGCCGCCAAAAAGGCCTGACGCCGCCAACGACAACCAGCACTGAGCCAGGGAAGACATGCCAAAATCCACCCCGACCATCGACGAGGACCTGGTCCGCAATCTCGCCAAGCTGCTGGAAGAAACCGGGCTGAGCGAGATCGAGTACGGCCAGGGCGATCTTTCGATCCGCGTCGCCAAGCACGCGGCACCGGTCCATGCGGTCGCCGCGGCGCCGATACCGGCGGCGCCGGCGGCGGTGGCCGAGGTCGCGGCGGCGGACACGCAGCGCCCGAGCAACCATCCGGGCGCGGTCAACGCGCCGATGGTCGGCGTCGCCTACACCTCGCCCGAACCGGGCTCGCCGCCGTTCGTGCAGGTCGGCGACGAGGTCAAGGAAGGCCAGACGATCTTCCTGATCGAGGCCATGAAGGTGTTCAACCCGATTTCCGCGCCCCAGTCCGGCAAGGTCACGCGGGTCTTCATCGACAACGAAACGCCGGTCGAGTTCGGCGAGACGCTCGCCATCATCGAGTGAACGGAGCGAGGCCGCGGCCATGATCGAGAAGGTGCTGATCGCCAACCGCGGCGAGATCGCGCTCCGTATCCTGCGCGCCTGCCGCGAGATGGGCATCCAGACCGTCGCCGTCCATTCTACCGCCGACAACGACGCCATGTACGTGCGCCTCGCCGACGAGAGCATCTGCATCGGCCCGCCGCCGGCGCGCGAGAGCTACCTCAACGTCCACGCCATCTTGTCGGCGGCGACGATCTCCAACGCCGACGCCATCCATCCCGGCTACGGTTTCCTCTCCGAGAACGCCGACTTCGCCGCCATGGTCGAGGAGCACGGCTTCACCTTCATCGGCCCGTCGCCTGACCACATCCGCCTGATGGGCGATAAGATCGCCGCCAAGCAGGCCGCCCAGGACGCCGGCATCCCCGTGGTACCGGGTTCGGAGGGCGAGATCGCCAGCATCGAGAAGGCGCGCGAATGGGCCGAGCGCATCGGCTTTCCGGTGCTGATCAAGGCGGCGGCCGGCGGCGGCGGGCGCGGCATGAAGGTGGCCCGAGATGCCAGCGAATTGGCGAGCGCGTTCTCGCTCGCCCGCGCCGAGGCGGAAAAGGCGTTCGGCAACGGCGCCGTCTACATGGAGAAGTTCCTCGGCCATCCGCGCCACATCG
>JAYNJY010000335.1:0-2692 GCA_038110665.1 Rhodospirillaceae bacterium
GAGTACACTCTCGCGCAAATCAGGGGGCCGCCGGGCGGAAGCGGTTTCGTTTCGGCCGGTGGGCGTGTGTTGAAGCGTGGGATAACGTCACCAGTCGGCATTTTATTTGTTAATTAATCCTTTTCGGGCGATAACATTGACAGTGCCGGTCCGGGACAAACGAAAAACAAGGCAGTCGTGTAGAATGGATCATCGAAAATTCCGCCTCCCGGCCATCGGCCCGGTCCTGACGGCGTCGGCGTTGATGCTTTCCGCCGTCATCATGTCGGCCTGCTCGTTCTCCGAGGGCTCGCTTTGGCCGTCCTTGACCGGCGAGGATCCCGCTGGCGCGTCGGGCGCCCAGACTGCCCAGGCCCAGAAGGCCCCGCCCCCGGCACAGCAGGCCCAGGCCGGCGCGCAACCCGAACCCGCCAGCGCCGGCGCGCAGCCGCCGCTCGGTACCGGCAACTTCGTACCGCCCGGCGTCACGCCTGGCGCGCCGACCGGCACCTTCGTCGGCAACAAGGTCGTCGAACTGCGCGAAGAACTGAAGCGCCTGCAGGGCAACATCGCGAGCCAGAACGGCGAATTGCAGAAACTGCGCGGCCAACTGGTCGCCAATTCGCGCCGCTACCACGGCACCATCGCCGCGGTCAACGCGCGCCTCCAGGTCGGCACCACGCCCGGCAACCCGATCCTGGTGCAGCAGTTCAAGAGCGCCCAGGCCGACCTCAACCGCCTCGCCCAGGACGTCGCCGGCATGAACACGCTCGCCAACTCGATCGGCTCGAGCTCGACCATGTCCGCGTTCCTCTCCGAATCCGCCAAGTCGGCCTTCGCCATTTCCGGCGCCGTCGACGAGGACCATCGCCAACTCGCCATCCTCGAGGACGAGGTCAACCGCACCGACGTGCTGATCGACCGCCTGCTCAAGGAAGTCTCCGGCGATGTCCGGCGCCAAACCAACTACGTCACTACCGAGCAGGCTAACCTCAACCTGATGTCAGCCGGCATCAAGTCGGGCGAAATCTACGGCGGCAGCCTGATGAACGTCGCCATGGCTTCCGCCGGCGGCGGCATGCAGGTGAGCGCCGGCACGCCGAAGCCGACCGCCGACCGCCGGCCGCTCGTCGTGATCCGCTTCGACCGCAACGACGTGCCCTACCAGCAAGCGCTCTACAACGCGGTCAGCCGCGTGCTCGAGAAGCGCCCCGACGCGGTCTTCGACCTCGTCGCCGTGGCCCCGGCCTCGGGTGGCCAGGCGCGCGTCGCGCTCAATTCCAATAAGGCGCGCCGCCAGGCCGAAGGCGTGCTCCGCTCCTTGATCGAGATGGGACTGCCGCCGGCCCGCGTCGCGGTCGCGGCCAAGACCTCGCCGGCCACGCGCACCAACGAGGTTCACCTCTATATGAGGTGATCCTTGGCAACAGGATTTGCCGATCCGCCGGCGCCCCGATGAGACCATCGCGGGCGCCGGTTTCGTTTTCCGCCATCGCTTGCCGAGGCCCGGGGCTTGGGCTTAAATCGGCGTATGGTGCAACTGCGTGACGATATCGAATCCCATCCCGTCAGCTGGGCCGAGGTGCACCGCGACACCAAGCGCCTGGCCAGGAAGCTGTTGGCGCTCGGGCCGTGGCAGGGCATCGTCGCGCTGACCCGCGGCGGCCTGGTGCCTGCCGCCATCATCGCCCGCGAGATGGGCATCCACGTCATCGACACGCTCTGCATCACCAGCTACGACGAACAGGTCCGCGGCAAGATCAGGATCCTAAAGGAGCCCGAGGCCGCCGTCGCCGCCAAGGGTGCCGGCTGGCTGCTGATCGACGACCTCGCCGATACCGGCTCGACCGCGAAGGCGGCGCGCCAGTTGCTGCCCGAGGCCCATTTCGCCACCGTCTACGCCAAGCCCAAGGGACTTCCGCACGTCGACACCTACGTCCACGACATCGAGCAGGAGGTCTGGGTGTTCTTCCCTTGGGACACCGAACCGCAGTACGTGTTGCCGCTCGCCGACGCGACGCCGAAATGAGCGCGCGCCTGCTCTTTGCCTACCTTGCGCTGGCGCTGCTCGCCGCTTTTCGCCCCGCCGCCGCGGCCGACCTGCCGCTCGAACGGATCAAGCTGCCGCCCGGCTTCAAGATCGAGCTTTACGCCCGCGTGCCCGGCGCGCGCACCATGGTGCTGATGGAGGACTGGGGCATCGTCATCGTCCGCAGCCGCGGCCCCAACGTGCAGCCGTCATCGACGCCGACAAGGACGGCCGCGCCGACAGGGTGGTCCGTTTGTTCTCCGGCCTCAAGCTCGCCAACGGCATCGACTGGAAGGACGGCTGATTCTACATCGCCGAGCAGCACCGCCTGACCCGCTACGCCGCGCCCGATTTCGCGACGCTCGCCAAGGCGAAACCGGAGGTGCTCTACGACAAACTGCCCGACAACAGCTGGCACGGCTGGCGCTACGCCCGCTTCGGCCCGGATGGCGCGCTCTACGTCGCCATCGGCTCGCCCTGCAACATCTGCGCGACCGACGGCATCGAGGGCACCATCGCGCGCTTCCGCCCGCCGGCATGGTAGCTGGAAATCTATGCGTCGGGCGTGCGCAACTCGGTCGACTTCGATCTCCACCCCACGACCAAGCATCTCCATTTCACCGACAACGGCGCCGACCACATGGGCGACGACAGCCCGCCCGACGAATTCAACCATGCGCCGAG
>JAYNJY010000335.1:2702-3136 GCA_038110665.1 Rhodospirillaceae bacterium
CGCCCGACTTCGCCGGTCGGCGGCTTCCCCGCGAAGCGACGGCCCCCGCCGTCGCCTTCGGCGCCCACGTCGCCGCGCTCGGCGTCAGTTTCTACGCCGGCAATCGCTTCCCCGAACCCTATCGCGGCGACGCCTTCGTCGCCCAGCATGGCTCGTGGAACCGCCGCGTCCCGGACGGCTACCGCATCGCCCGCGTCACCTTCGACAAGAAGACGATCACGGCGGCCGGCTGGCAGGTGTTCGCCGAGGGTTGGCTCGGCGACGACGGCGACGCCTGGGGCCGGCCGGTCGACGTCAAGATCACAAGCGCGGGCGACATGCTGGTCTCCGACGACCGCGCCGGCGCGATCTGCCGAATCCGCTACGGCGGCTTAGCCGGCGCCGACGCCCTCGCCGATCATGTCTCCGAGTATCTCGCCGCCGGCATGAACGAA
>JAYNJY010000336.1:0-3112 GCA_038110665.1 Rhodospirillaceae bacterium
GAAGTCGTAAGCGCGAAACATGCAGCACGTTTCGGATCGGTGATAGAGCACACGGTTGGGCTCGCCCATGAAAGGTCCCCAGATCACCGGTGCCGCCGCGACATCACCGGCGAACGTATCGAGCCAACTCGCACGCATGGCAGCAACGGCGCTCTCCGGCACCACCTTTGGCGCGATGAAATATCCTTTGGAAACAATGGCGGCGCGGATTTCTCCGTGGTCTACGGCGCCGAACTCGATGGCATCATCGCGCCCGATTTCGTCCGGTCGGTTCATGCGGTGATCTCCCACCACGCGGCGCCTTCTGTTCAGCGGGCCGACAGGCGGCCGGTATTTGTCTGCTGATAGCGCACTTTCTTTAAGACCTCACGGCAACGCACGGCGAACGTACCGATGTCGCCGCGCAGCAACAGACCGAGGCCAAGGTAGACGCGCCGTGCCCAAACCACCGCGCCGACGTGCTGGAACGACTGCCAATAGCGAAGTTTCGCCAGCATCGTGGCAAGCACGCCGAGCAGCGGGTTGTGGCGTTTCTGCAACGACGTGACGATGCCGCGTACTAAGCGGCCGTGCCACGGAATCAAGTAGATGCAGTTCTCAAGGTAGTCGCGCCGGTTGAACGCTGGGAACTTCGGCCGGTAGACCATGTTGTTGAGCACCGAGTCCGCGACCTTTTCGTCGGTCACGTCCTCGGGCGTGATGTAGCCCGCCTCGAGCGCCATGTTGGTGAACGGATAGTGCGGGAAGTATTGCATCTTGTATGTGTTGAGGTTGATCGGCGTGCCGAAATCGATCAGCAGGCCCAAGGCATCGGCCAAGCTATCGGCGGTATCGAACGGATTGTCGAGAATGATGTCGTATTGCGGCTCGATGCCGTTGGCATGGAGCATCCGCGACTTGTCCAGCAACTCCTTGTTGGTGCCGGGTCGGTGCATGATGTCCTTGCGGGTGTCGTCATGACCCGATTGAACGCCGAAATGCAGGCTGAACATGCCGGCCTCGGAGAGCCGGCGAATGTTGTTTTCCTTGATCAGACGCGGCACCAGTTCGCATTCGAACGGCAGGCCGCAGCGCTCCTTGTATTTGTTCGAGAACTCTTCGACCCAATCGTCGAAGATGCCGAACACTTCATCGTTGAACGTGACCGTCCGCGGGTCCTTGTACTTGGCCATGCGGTAGTCGAGTTCCTCCATGACGTGGTCAGCCGAGCGCAGGCGCACGAAACGGCCGTTACCGCGATTCATGGGGATCAACAGCGAGTTGACGCAGAACGAACAGAGATAGACGCAGCCGCGTCCGGCCATGACCAGGATATCGTGGTCGTAGATTTCCGGATCGACGCGCTCGAGCCTGTCCTTTTCGATAAAGTACATGTTCGGCTCGTCGATGGCGGGATAGGGGATGTCATCCATTTCCTGGTAGAGGACGTCCTGACCCATGTCGACCACACGACCGTCATCGTCCTTGTACCAAAGCCCCTTGATACCGCGCAGGTCCTCGCCGCGACGTAGCCGCTCGTTGATGCGAAGCATGGTCAGATCGCCCTCGCCCTTGCAGGCGAAATCGGCAAAGGCCAAAGCTTCGTGCGGCACGATGGTCGGATACTTTCCACCGACGACGATCGGCGCGTCGGTAATCTTGCGCAGGCGCGCCACCAATTCGCGCGCGGCCACGGCATACGGAGCCATGATGCTCATGGTAATGACGTCGGGGTTTATGCCGCGCACCAGGTCCGCCGCCAAGTCCAGCTCCCGTTCGGTAACCGGAAGCTGATGGTTGGTGAAGTTGTTCTTGAAAAACAAGGCAAACGAATCCATGCCGTCCTTGAGACACATGGCATGGAAGATGCGCGCCGGGAACGACTTGTAGCAATAGAGCGAGATATGGAGCACGCGCGGCGCGTCCGCCGCACGATCGCAATCGAGCGAATTCGCGTGGATATCCCTCAGCCGCGCGGTCGCGTCGAATTCACCGTCGGTACGCACCTGCCCGACGACAAACTCATGCTGCGCTGCGGTGGAGGCTCCAGTCCTCAGGTCGGCGCGGTGTTCCATGGGCTCCCTTTCCGGCCCCTCTTATGCCACAAATTGGGGGCGAAAGCACAGATTTTCGAACCGTTTCATAGGTTTTCGTTCCACAGGGCCCGCCACGCACCGGCCAAGTTATGCTCGAACATCGCAGGCGTGAAATCCAGTTCCACGGTGCGCCGCGCGCGTGGCGAAAACTTCGCACGTGTCTCCGGGTCAGCCAGTTCGACGACGGCATCAGCCAGTTCCGCCGCCTCAAAATCGCAAAGGCGCCCAGTCTTGCCGTTGACGACGTAATCCTCCGGTCCGCCGCAGCGGGTCGAGACCACGGGCACGCCGCATGCAATGGCTTCCAATCCGGCGACGGCCAATCCTTCGTGCAGGGACGCGATGACAAAGACGTCAAGCGAACGGTAGAAATCGCGAAGCGCCTCGGGCGACAGCACGCCCAAGAAGGTGACCGCCGCTGCCACGTCGTGCCGTGCGGCGAGCGCCGCAAGCGCGGGCGTCAATTGTCCGGTCAGCGCAAGAGTTGCGTCCAAGCCGCGCTCGCGGATTTCCGCCAGCACCGCGAACAGCAGGCCGGCGTTCTTGCGTGGATCGTCCAAACGACCGGCGAAACCAATGCGCATCCGCTTGTGCGAGGGCGCCGCGCCCGGCGTGAACAATTCCGTATCCACGGGGATCGGCAGGCGGCGGATGGTCTTGGCACGATCCGGTACCAGTCGCGAAAGCCGGGTGACGGTATCGTTGCTGACACCGAGAATCAGGTTATCGGCGGCCAATACATTCGCCTGTTGGCGGATCAATGACGGCGACACCAACGCCCCATCGGCCGCGCGGCGCCAACTCGGCATGGCACGATAGCGGTGCGCACGATCACCGGCGAGGTCGGCCGCACACCAGACCATGTGCCGCACACCGGCAGCCGCCAACGGATTGGCGATCAGCACCGTACCGCCGACGGCGGCATGGCGCTCATGCGCATCGACCAGCCGTCTCCATGCCGCGGACGGCGCGGTGTAATTCTGTTCCAGCCACGGCAGCCGGCAGGGAACGGCAACCACGCGCGCACCGCCGAATTC
>JAYNJY010000337.1:0-1837 GCA_038110665.1 Rhodospirillaceae bacterium
CCGCTCCATCCACTTGAGCTTGTAGCGGAACTTATCGGTGTCCGTGCCGTCGTCGTCGCGGGTCGGATTGCCGTTGGGCAGGTAGATCGAGGCGACGCGCACGTCGCCGACCAGGGCTTCGATGTAACGTGCCTGCTCGTCGGTTTCATCGCCGGGAAGGGCGCGGCGTTCGACCTTGATCGGCTGCTTGGAGAGGATCGCGACGCCGTTGTAGCTCTTCTGGCCGCTGGTCGCGACGTTGTATCCAGCGTCGCCGATCTCGAGCGCCGGGAACTCCTCGTCGACGCATTTGATTTCCTGCAGCAGCGCCACGTCGGGCTGGAACTCGCCGAGCCATTCGAGCACGCGCGGCAGTCGCGCCTTCACCGAGTTCACGTTCCAGGTGGCGATTTTCATGATTACCCTCTAATCTCTTGGGCGCCCATCATCACGGCAACGACGCCGGGTGTAAACCACGGAGCCAAAGGGCATGAAGTTAACCCGCGAGATCGCCGAGTTCGAAGCCGAGAAGCAGCGCAGCCATGCGCGCGATGTTCTCGACATGATCGACCTGACCACCGCCGACCTGGTCGCCACCGGCATTGCCGAAAAGGCGCTCAAGGTCGGCGACGCGGCGCCCGACTTCACGTTGCCTGACGCGCTCGACAATCCGGTCGGGCTCGGCGGGTTACTGGCCGACGGGCCGCTGATCGTCAATTTCTACCGTGGCAGCTGGTGTCCTTACTGCAATCTGGAACTGCGCGCCTATCAGCGCGAACTCGCGCGTATCCGGGAGAAGGGCGCGGCGTTGGTCGCGATCTCGCCGATGGTGCCCGACGAGTCGCTATCGGTGCAGGAAAAGAACGCGCTCGCGTTTCCGGTGCTGAGCGACGTCGGTTGTGCCGTCGCTGACGCTTTCGGACTGGTCTTCACGGTCGATCCGCGCATCCAGGAAATGTACCTGACGCGCCTCGGCAACGACCTGCCGACGCTCAACGGCGACGACACGTTCCGCCTGCCGATGGCGGCGACCTACGTGATCGGCGCCGACGGCCGCATCAAGTACGCCTACGTCGAAGCCGACTACCGCACGCGCGCGGACCCGGAAGACGTGATCGCCGCCTTGGATTGAATCTGGATCGAGCTAAATCGAGAACGACGCGCCGCAGCCGCAGTTGGCCGACGCGTTCGGATTGTCGACAGCGAAGAAGCTGCCGCCGAGATCTTCCTTGAAATCGACCACGGCACCGTCGAGCAGGCCGAGCGAGACCTCGTCGACGATCAGCCTGGTGTCGCCGTTCACGAATATCTTGTCGTCGTCGTTGACGGCGTCGGTCAGCTCGAACTTGTACTGGAAGCCGGAACAGCCACCGCCGAGCACGGCGAGGCGCAGCATCAGCCCCGGCTTGCCTTCGGCCACGCCGATTTCGCCGATGCGCCGGGCGGCGCTATCGGTCAACTGGACGCCAGGGGAGGGCGTGGTGCCGTCGGGCATGGCAAGCTCCGTTCGATAACCTATCCCTTTATGTAGTTAGCCGGCCCGCGGTGTCAATTGGCGCCGTGTCAATCGGGGGCGGCGGGATGGCCGGGAAGGGCCAAGGCCATTGCCCGGGGGCGGGCAGGCGGTTACCTTCGCGCCATGACCGGTTGGCAGCCCCCGCACGACCTCGCTCCACACGCCACGCACGAGGCCGACAGCCGCGGGCGCCTGCACGCCGAGCCCGAAAGCGCCACGCGCGGCTGTTTCCAGCGCGACCGCGACCGCATCATCCATTCCGCCGCGTTCCGCCGGCTCGCCTACAAGACCCAGGTGTTCGTCAACCACGAGGGCGATTTTTTCCGCACGCGGCTGACCCAT
>JAYNJY010000337.1:1847-3101 GCA_038110665.1 Rhodospirillaceae bacterium
AAGACTTGGGCGAGGCGTTGGCGCTTGCCCACGATCTTGGCCATCCGCCGTTCGGCCATGCCGGCGAGGACGCGCTGCGCGACGTCATGGCGCCGTTCGGCGGTTTCGACCACAACGCCCAGTCGCTGCACGTCGTCACCGAGATGGAGGCGCGCTACGTCGGCTGGAACGGCCTCAACCTCACCTGGGAGACGCTCGAGGGCGTGGTCAAGCACAACGGGCCGCTGATCGGCGAGGGGCGCCTCGACAACAGCCTGCCGCGGTCCATCGCCGACTACGCCAAGCTGCAGGACTTGGAACTGCACACCCACGCCGGGCCGGAAGCGCAGATCGCCGCCGTCGCCGACGACATCGCCTACAACAACCACGACATCGACGACGGGTTGCGCGCCGGCCTGTTCACCATCGAGGACCTGAAGGACGTGCCGCTGGTCGGCGCCATCTTCGCCGATGTCGAAAAGGCTTTTCCCGACGCCGACCGCTCGCGCCGCATCCACGAGGCCGTGCGCCGGTTGATCGGCGCCATGGTCGGCGACCTGATCGCCGAGACCGGCAAGCGCATCGAGGCGTTGAAGCCAGGGCGTGCCGCCGACATCCGCCATCACTCGAAGCCGGTCGCCGGGTTCTCCGACGAAATGCGCGAGTACGACGCCGCCATCAAGGGGTTCCTGTTTCCCAACATGTATCGGCACTACAAGCTCAACCGGATGACGTCGAAGGGCCGGCGCGTGGTCAAGGACCTGTTCCGGCTATTGTTGGCCGAGCCCGAATGCCTGCCGACCGAATGGCGGGTGCGGGCCAGGCCGGCCGGCAGCCAGGAAACCGCCTGGCTGGTCGCCGATTACGTCGCCGGCATGACCGACCGTTTCGCCCTCGACGAGCACCGGCGGCTGTTCGATTTGCAGGCAAGAATATCCTGAGCCGCCGCGCCAAGTGGTATAATAGGGCCGATTCGCGGGCTTTCGCTCTGAGAGGTGGCCGCGCAGATGGCGCGTGACAGATCGGATTTGAAGGTGACGGCCTCCGACGCGTTGGAGTTCGAACCGGTGGAGCATGTCGCTCCCCGACCCAACCGGCGTGGCCTCAAGGTTGCGCTCGGCGCCGTCGTGCTGGTCGCGGCGGGCGGTGCCGCGTGGGTCGTCTACGGCGACAAGCTGATGGGCATGCTCGGCCATGGCGAGGGCGAGGCGCCGCTGATCCGCGCCGAGACCAGTCCGATCAAGGTGCGTCCGGAAAACCCTGGCGGCCTGCAGG
>JAYNJY010000338.1:0-3089 GCA_038110665.1 Rhodospirillaceae bacterium
TCTCCGACCAGGCCAAGGTGCTGAACCGCGGCGTCGACGTGCTGATCGCGACGCCCGGCCGCCTGATCGACATGTTCGAGCGCGGCTACCTGCTGTTGAACGACGTCAAGGTGTTCGTCATCGACGAATCCGACCGCATGCTCGACATGGGCTTCATCCCCGATGTCGAACGCATCGCCGCCATGCTGCCGCCGCTGCGCACCACGCTGCTGTTCTCGGCGACCATGCCGCCGGCAATCCGCAAGCTGGCCGAGCGGTTCCTGCGCAATCCGAGGGAAATCTCGGTGGCGCCGCCGTCCTCGACCGCCGCGACCATCACCCAGGGCCTGATCATGCTCGGCAAGCCGAAGACCAAGGCGCCCGGCGTCGACCAGAAAATGAAGCGCGAGGCGCTGCGCGAGCAGATCCGCAAGGAAGAGCCCCGCAACGCGCTGATCTTCTGCAACCGCAAGCGCGACGTCGACATTGTGCAGCGTTCGCTCTGCCGCCACGGCATCGAGGCGGCGCGACTGCACGGCGACATGGCCCAGCCGGTGCGCATGGAGACCCTGGCCAAGTTCAAGAACGGTGACGTCAAGTACCTGGTGTGCTCGGATGTCGCCGCGCGCGGCCTCGACATTCCGGCGATGAGCCACGTCTTCAATTTCGACGTGCCGACCCACGCCGAGGACTACGTGCACCGCATCGGCCGCACCGGACGGGCTGGCCGCGAGGGCCGCGCCTTCACCATCGCCATGCCGGCCGACACCAAGTATCTCCGTGCCATCGAGGAGATCATCGGCAAGCCGATCCCGCGGATCGACGCGCCGGCCGGATCGGACGCCGATACCGGGATCGACGACGACGCGGACGAGGCGCCCGCGAAGCGCAGCCGCCGGGGCCGCGGCCGTGATCGCGGTGAGCGCGCACGTGACCGGGGCGAGAAGCGCGCCGAAGCGCCGAAGCAGCAGGCCGACAAGCCGACGGAACCGAAGGCCGAGGCCAAGTCGGAACGCAAGGCCGAACCGAAATCCGAACCGAAGCCCGACCGCCGCCGCAACGAAGCCGGCAAGGACGCGCGCGACGGCAAGCCGGTCAAGGGCCTGGGCGACCACGTTCCCGCCTTCCTGATGCGCGGCTGATCCCGCCGGCGGGTAGCCCCGGAAAGACCAGGGCCGCCTGAAAATTTCCGCACAATGGATTGAAAATGTCTTCTATGGGCCGCCGCCCATGGATGCCCGATGGTGCCGCCATCCGCAACCGATGTAAGGCGATCTCCATGCCCAGGCTCGAACTGATCAGCAACCTGCTCTGCCCGTTCACCCAGCGCGCCGCAATCCAGCTGTTGGAGGCGGCGGCGCCGTTCGAACGCAGCTACATCGACCTCGCCGACAAGCCGGCCTGGTTCCTGGAAATCTCGCCGCTCAGCAAGGCCCCGGTGCTGCGCACGGAACGCGGCGCGGTATTCGAGCCGGCGGTCATCTGCGAATACCTGGAGGAGACGCTCGCCAACCGGCTGCATCCGGAAGACGCCTTCGAGCGCGCCCGGCACCCCGCCTGGATCGAGTTCGCCTCCGCCATCACCGCCGACATCTACGGCTTCTACACCGCGCCCAACGCGGCCGCGATGCGGGCCAAGGCGGAGAGCCTGGCGGGTAAGTTCGGCTGGTTGGAAAAGCACATCGCCGCCACGCCCTATTTCGCCGGCAGGGCGTTCCACCTCGTCGATGCCGCCTACGCGCCGCTGTTCCGGCTGTTCGACACCTTCGACCAGATCGGCGACTTCGGCATCTTGGCCGGACTCGAACGCGTCGCCACCTACCGTGCCGCGTTGGCCGGGCGCCCGAGCGTGCAGCAAGCCGTCGCGGCGAATTACGCCGAAGTGTTCCGCGACTATCTCTCGGACCAGGAATCGCGCCTCTCCGGGTTGCTGGCGGCCTGAGCGTTCAGGCGGCGATGCCGGCGATCACCGGGCGGAACGCCTTGAGCGCGCGCGCCATGTGGTCGCCGACCGCCTTGATGCGCGGAACCGCCGCGACCTCGGGATGGACCAGCAGCCAAAGGCCGGTCTCCAGTTCGGCGACCGGCGCACCGACACGGACCAGGGCCGGCATGCTCTCGCCGATGAAGCACGGCAAGAGGCCGTAGCCGGTGCCCTGCAGCACCGCCTCGGCCGCACCAAGCAGCGTGTTGGCGCGAAACCGGATCTGGCCGGCGGGCACCTTCCGTTCCAGCCATTACCCGGGACCGGAGCACGCGAGCCCGGCCTCAAACCCGACCCAGGGCGCCTTCGGATCGAACGGCGCCGGCGCCAGCGATTGCAACCCGGTAGACGGCGAAACCGATGGCCGCGACGCGGCGGCCCTTGAGCGCCGGATCGGGATCGTCGGTGACGCGAAGCGCCAGGTCGGCGGCACGCTGGGCAAGCGACAGCGGCTGGTTGGAAACCACCAGTTCGACGGTGATGGCGGGTAACTCGCGCGTCAGGCCGGCGAGAATGCCCGGCAGCATGTACTCCGAGACAGCGTCCGGCGCGGTCACCCGCACCAGCCCCTGCTCGCCGCCGTCACGACCGACGATACGCCGCTCCAGCGCGCCGACGTCCTCGGCGATGCGGCGCGCCAAGGCGCAGACGTCCTCTCCGGCGGCGGTCAGTTTGCAAGCTTGCGGCGAGCGTTCGACCAGCCGGCAGTCGAGACGGCGTTCGATGTCGGAAAGCCGGCGCGACAGCGTCGGATGTCTGATGCCGAGCGCGGCGGCGGCGCGCGACAACGCGCCGGTCTCGGCGACGGCTAGCACCAGGCGCAGGTCGTCCCAGGCGAGCACCCCGTCACGACCGCGCGCGACTTCCGTCACGGCGCGCCGCTCAGAGACTGGCTATGGCGACGCGCACGATGTCGTCGAGCACGGTGCGGTCCGTGTTGGCCTTGCCGATCACCATGATGCCGTTGACCGTGCTGGTCAGGTAGCGCGCCAAGGAGAGCGCGTCGCGGGTCCGCGAGATCGCGCCCTCCAGTTGCGCCCGGCGCACCAGGCGCAGGAAGGTCTCTTCCATGACACCGAAGCCGGCGCGCAGCCGTTCCGCCGCCTGGTCGTCGAGCGGCCCGACC